>JAKAVU010000168.1 GCA_021817185.1 bacterium | reverse complement strand
CACGACCGCGATGGAGACTGTGACATTGCTGCAGGCGATCTGGACCGACCGTGGAGGTCCGCAGCGGGCTTGTACTGCCGTCCGACGGACCATGGGCCAGCAGCTCACACGGCACCGGATCGCAGCAGGGTTCGCACCGCCCGTCACCGTCGCCGCCAAGAGCGGGGGGCTTATGGGGATCATCCGTAACGAGGCTGGCGTCGTCACCTTCCCCGACGGGGCCGCGTATGCAGTGGCCGTGTTCACGCGCCGAAAGCGCACCGGTACCAACCCAGCCCGGATCGATGCGGGCATCGGAACGGTCGCTCGTCTTCTCGTTGACAAGCTTAGACGCCGCGGATTTGCCCGGTAGGGGCCTGGTCCCACCACCTCCCAACACCGCGGGCTCCGGTCTGTGCCCCCGGACCTTCATTGGAGTTCCTGCAGGCCCCGGTGGCTCTTGGGGACTCTCATGCCATCGGGACCATCCCCAGAAAGTCCGGACAGGGACTTCAGCTGCGATGCTGGACTCGGCCCAACCGCACCATGCTGTCCAGCCACCGCGTGAGGCTGTCGTGGATGGCAGGCTGACCGGCGGGGCCGCCCTGAACAAGGTGTCGGCAGCGTCTGCTGGTCCCATCATCTGTGTGTCGGCACACTCGCCACCAGGTTCAAGTACCGAGACTTGAGCCTCCTGGGCAAGCCCTCGACCACCAATCCCGCCTCGCCCACCGAGCCACGCCGCGGTCGGCCCAGCGGTGGCTCTGCCCCCCTAGACTGTGGCCCGATGATGGCCCGATCGAGGTGCTCTCCTGCCGACTACCGCCTGAGCCAGGAGGTGCTCATGCTCCCGCACCTCCCACCCAATGGAGGCCGGATCCTGGTTCAGGCCCTCCTGGCCAGCGAGACGAGACACGAGCGCGAGCGGATCGGCTCAGCGCTGCTGGACTTACTCAACGAGAGCTACCACCTGCCCGCCTGCAGCCTCACGGTGGCCGATCGGCCCCAGACTCACGCCACGGATGGAGCCGGGCGCCTCATCCAGAAGACCTATGGCTACTACCGCTGCCGCATCACCAGGGCGGGCGAGCCCCCGGCCCGGTGCGGGATCCGGATCTACCACCGCACCGCCATCCGCCAGCAGATCCTGGCGCCGGGAGCCTTCACGGCAACCCTGATCCATGAGTGGACCCATCACTTCGACTTTGCGGCGCTGCGCCTGGGCCGTTCCCCCCACACCAGGGGGTTTTACGCCCGACTGCGCTGGACCGAGGAGTCGCTGGGAGCAGCGCTCGGGCCTGGTCCCGAAGCGTCCGTCAGAGCTCGGGACACGTGGGAGACCGCCTCCTGAACGTGCCCATCCCGCGGCCCTGTGCCCGCGCGGTAGCATCTCAGGAGATGTGCCCCAAGGAGGACCGATGACCAGACTCCCTTTCGCCCGCCCCTCGATGCTTCTCGGCCTGGTAGCCGCGGCCGCGAGTTTGCTTCTGGCCGCGTGCGGCACCGGGCCCATCCCGGGACAGAGCTCTACGCAAACTTCTACCTCGACCAGCTCGTCGAGCAGCTCGTCATCGAGTTCTTCGGGCGGCTGCAGCGCGGCCAGCGCCCAAACCGCGGTGACGGTGGACGCCACCAACTCACTGAAGTTCGTGCCCGCCACCGTATGCCTGAAGGTAGGGGGCACCATCACCTGGAAGAACGTCGGTAACCTGCCCCACACCACCACGGACATCGCCAGCCTGGCCGCCAACCCAGCCAACGCGGAGCTGCCCAAGGGTGCGGTGGGGTGGAACCATTCCCTGCCTCCGGGGGGCTCGTACTCCCTCAAGTTCACCGTGCCCGGCACGTACAAGTATTTCTGTATCCCCCACGAGCTGCTGGGCATGGTGGGGCAGATCACGGTGGTTTCGTAGTCGGTCCTGAGGCCCGGTCGTGAGCCGGGTCGGAGCCGGAGGAAGATGATGCGCTTCGCAAGTCGTATGGACCGCCTGGGCACGGAGAGCGCCTTCGAAGTGCTGGCGCAGGCGCGCAGGCTGGAAGCCACCGGGAGGTCGGTGGTCCACCTTGAGATCGGCGAGCCCGACTTCGACACTCCAGCCAACATCACCGAAGCCGCCTACTCCGCCATGCGCTCGGGAGCCACCCACTACACCCCGGCTGCGGGAATCCCCGAGGTCCGGGAGGCAATCGCCGCCACCATGTCCAAGCGCGGCGGGGTACCGGTAAGCGCCGACCAGGTGGTGGTGGTCCCGGGGTCCAAGAACATCCTTCACTTCGCCCTGCTGAGCCTGGTGGAGGAGGGCGACGAGGTCATCCTCCCAGACCCCGGATATCCGGTCTACCGGTCTCTCACCGACTTCGTCGGGGCGGTCGCGAGACCCATCCGCCTGCGGGAGGAGCGGGGGTTCGGCATGGACCTGGACGAGCTCGAGTCACTCATCTCACCCCGAACCAGGATGGTGATCATAAACTCCCCCCAGAACCCCACGGGCGGTGTCCTTGGCAAGGCCGACCTGGACCGGCTGGCCGAGCTCGCCATCGCGCACGACCTGATCGTCTTCAGCGACGAGATCTACTCCAGGATCTGTTTCTCAGAGCTGCCGGCACCGATCTGGTCGCGGCCCGGGATGGCGGAGCGCACCATCGTGCTGGACGGGCTCTCCAAGACCTATGCGATGTGCGGATGGCGACTGGGATACGGGGTCATGCCCCGCCAGCTGGCTCAAAGGATGGAGACGCTGCTGATCAACACCAGCTCCTGCGCCGCCGCCTTCACCCAGCTGGCGGCCGTGGAGGCGTTGGAGTCCCCCACCTCCGAGCAGGCAGTGGGCAAGATGGTGGTCGAGTTCAGGCAGCGGCGCGACGCGCTGGTGCAGGGGTTGAACTCGATCCCCGGTGTCCACTGCCTCCTCCCGGAGGCTTCCTTCTATGCCTTTCCCAACATCACCGGCACCGGGCTCTCCAGCCGCGACATGGCTGACCGCCTGCTGCAGGAGGCAGGTGTCGCGGTTCTGGCCGGAGAGGCCTTCGGGGCGGGTGGAGAGGGCTTCATCCGGCTGGCCTACACCCAGGGACTGCCGGACATAGAGGAGGCGGTGCGCCGGGTCGGCTCCTTCGTGGAGGCCGCACGTCCGGCCGGGGTGGGCTGACGGTGGCGGAAGCAACCTCCCCGGTGATTCTGATCCCGGCCCGGATCGGGTCGCGGGACGACCCCGAGCTGGGACAGGGCGTCCCGCTCCAGACCATGAATCAGAGCTACATTCAAGCGCTGCAGGAGGCGGGCGCAACCCCCCTGCTGGTCCCGCTGGGCCCGCTCGCTCCGGATCTCTTCGAGTGGGCCGACGGGCTGCTGCTACCGGGAGGAGAGGACGTCGAGCCCGCGCGCTATGGCGCTGCCCCTCACCCGACCTCAAAGTGGGATTCCCGAATCGACGATCTGGAGTTCCAGCTCATGGACATGGCCCGCCATGCGGCCGTTCCGATCCTCGGCATTTGCCGGGGGCTCCAGGTGATCGACGTGGCCATGGGCGGGACCCTGTATCAGGATCTACCCTCTGAGAGACCCACCGGTTTGGACCATCCACGGCATGGACCGAGGGATCGGCTCGCTCACCAGCTGCTGGTCGAATCGGGCTCTCAGTTGAGCACCATCCTGGAGGGCGAGCGGTTCGCGGTCAACAGCCTGCACCATCAGGGAATCCAGGAATTGGGCTCTGGGCTGGTCGCCAGCGCCCGCTCCGAGGACGGGCTGGTTGAGGCCGTGGAGACCACCTCGGGGCCGTTCCTGATCGGAGTTCAGTTCCACCCCGAGGAGCTTGCGCCAAACCATGACTTCGCCCGGCGGCTGTTCACCGCCTTCGTGGGCGAGTGCGCGCAGAAGCGAGCGGAGAGGAACCTGCAGCGGTCAGGAGTGTCGGTTCCTTCCTGATCGGGCCACGGTGGGCCACCACCAAGCCCGCCCGGATCCGCGCCCGGGTGGCTCTCATGAAGGGATCGCTGTCGGCTCTTTTTTGTCCTCATCGTCTCCCGCCGCGTGGCCGAGCCGATGGGGATGTGCCCCGGGACCAGATCACCCCCCTACCCGGGCAGCTCGCGTCGCTCCCGCACGCGCATGGGCCCTGCCCCTCATCGCCCCGCTCCAGCGGTCAGCCCTCGGTGTCATTCCTTGGTGAGGGAACGATCGCCCCGGGGCGCGATTCTCGGTGAGTCAATGCGCCGTATTGACATCCTCCGGGCGAAGGGGCAAGCTCGGCGGCAGGACTGGGCGCCGCTGTCACCTGATTCCGAGTCGACGCGGCGCTCGCCGTCCACCCGGTGCCAGCTTGCGATCAGGCGGGAGTTTGAGGCATGGCCGAATCGGTTCCGTACGAACCCGGAACTCAGCACCAGCCAGCGGTCTCCGCGGCCCACCCGGCCGGGACTCCGTCGTCATAGGTGGGAGAGAAGGTGATGGGCGCCAGCGAATCGGCAACCACGGGCCCCGCTCTTCCCGCCGGGATGGACCAGGAGCCCCACTCCGGTCCCGGCCTCTTCGCCAAGCTGATCCCGGCCGAAGCGGCCGGGCGCACCGACCTCAGGGTCGGGTACACCTTCGCCGTCATGGCGGCGCTGGCCAGCGGGCTGGCAGTCTGGGTGAACGCCATCGGGGTGCGCACCTTCACCAGTCCGGTGCTCTACACGACCTTGAAGAACGCCTTCGTCGGGGTCGTGCTGATCCTGCCCCTGCTCTTCTCCAGCCGGATCCGCAGCGAGTACAGAAGCTTGACCGGGCGCGAGTGGTTGTGGTTGCTGGGGCTGGCGCTGACCGGAGGCAGCTTTGCGTTCGTCTTCGAGTTCACCGGATTGCGCATGACCACCGCCTCGACCGGTGCTTTGATCGGCCACTTCCAATACATCCTGGTCGGGGTGATCGCGGTGGTCTTCCTGCGGGAGCGGCTCAAGCCGGCGATGTGGGCGGGCTTCGTCGTCCTGTTCATCGGTCTAGTGTTCGCCAGCGGGCTGGGCGCGCTGCAATGGAATCAGGGAGCCCTGCTGATGGCGATCGCGACGGTGATGTACGCGGTCAGCTGGGTGGTCGCCCGGCGGCTGCTGAAGCGCCACTCCACCCTCATGGTCTACACCGGGCTGATGTCCATGGGCGTCGTGATGCTTGCCGCTTACGCGGCCGCGACCGGTCAGTTCGCCGAGCTCGGCAGCCTCGGT
>JAKAVU010000167.1 GCA_021817185.1 bacterium | reverse complement strand
GGCGATGGGCCCGACGGCGCGCCTGCCTGGGCGGCTCGGAATTGAGGCCACCAAAGGCAGGGGAGTTGTGATGCGCGCCAACCTGCTCTTCGATTCCGTCACCCTCACGGGGCGCTCCCTGCGCCACATCACGCGCAGCCCGGACACCATCGTCACTACGGCGATCATCCCGATCGCCTTCTTGCTGATGTTCGTCTACGTGTTCGGCGGCGCGATCCGGGCCGGGTCGCAGCCGTACGTGAGCTACCTGTTGCCGGGAATCATGGTCATAACCATCGCCTATGGCATCTCCTACGTCGGGTTTCGACTCTTCCTGGACCGGCAGAGCGGCATCTTTCTGCGCCTGCACTCGATGCCCATCGCCCGATCGGCGGTGCTCTGGGCGCACGTGACCACCTCCCTGGTCACCAACCTGGCCGCGGTCGCAGTCGTCGTGGTCGTCGCCCTTCTGATGGGATTCCGCTCCGGTGCCGGCGCGCTGGCATGGGTGGAGGTTGTCGGCATCCTCACCCTGCTGACGCTGGCGCTGACGTGGATCGCCGTCATCGCCGGACTCGCCGCGAAGTCGGCGGACGGGGTTGGGGGGTTCGCCTATCCGCTTGTCTTCCTGCCCTTCGTCAGCTCGGCGTTCGTGCCCACTCGGACCATGCCCGGTCCGGTGCGTGCCTTCGCCGAGAACCAGCCCGTGACATCCATCGTCAACGCAATCCGAGACCTCTTGACCCAGCGCCCGGTGGGGTCAGACGTCTGGATCGCCCTGGCCTGGTGCATGGGCACCCTGGCCGTCTCGTTCACGGTCGCCGTCCGTCTCTACCGCCGTCAGATCGCCTAGCGCACCGAGAGAAAGGACAAGCAGCCATGCCCACTTTCGACTCCCCCGAGCCGGTATCGGTGAGCATCGAGCTCGGAGCCGGCGACATCCGGGTCGTCGCGAGCGATCGCCATGACACCACAGTGGAGGTGCGCCCGAGTGACGCCGGCAAGCCCGGGGACGTCGCCGCCGCCAAGGCGACGGTGGTGGACTACACGGGCGGGACACTGTCCATCCGGGCGCCCCGGAGGCGCCTCTGGTACACACTGGCCGGGCCGGGCCGCGAGTCGGTCGACCTGGAGGTCGCCGTCCCGGTGGGTTCGTCCCTGCGGGTCGAGGCGGGTTTCGCCGCCATCCGCTGCGCCGGCGCGCTCGGCGACTGCGACCTGAAGTCAGGTGGGGGCGAGATCGTGGTGGAAGAGGCCCGCTCCCTGAGTGCCCGGACCGGTATCGGCAACATCACCGCCGAGGTGGCCCGAGGACGGGCCGAGGCCAAGACCGGGACCGGGGAGGTGCGCATCGGGAAGGTGCAGGGCCCGGCCACGATCCGCAACTCCAACGGAGGCACCTGGCTGGGCGAGGTCAGCGGAGACGTCGATGTGCGGGCCGCCAACGGCCGGATCTCCATAGAGCGGGCGGGCGCCTCGGTCGCCGCACGCACGGCGTGTGGCGACATCTTTCTCGGTGAGGTTGGCAGTGGCACGGTGGCCGCCAGCACCTCCTGGGGCCGCGTCGAGGTGGGAGTTCGCACCGGCGCCGTCGCCTGGCTGGATCTCCAAACCCGTGCTGGCAAACTGGTCAACGAGCTGGACAGCTCCGCGCCCCCATCGGCGGACGAGGGGGCGATCCATCTGGTGGCCCGTACCTCGGCTGGCGACATCACGGTGCGTCGGGCCTAGGCGCTGAGGTCGCCTAATCCGCGGCGCGACGTGCTGGGTGGCGTCGAGACTCTCGGCCCGAAGGAACGGTGCCCGGAGCCGTGGAGATGAGCTTCGCCCAATTTCGGACCGCGTGGCCGTCACAGCCCACGATTCATCTCCATCTAGCCTGAGGCACCGGTGAGCTCAGGGGCGACGTAGGCGACCGCGTTGTCGGCGAAGTCTCCCCGGGCGCGGGTGAAGTGGCGGTGCCGTTCGTAGAACGTTGGAGACAGGGCGAACCCAGGCGCGTCCACCGCCGGAGCAGCGAGTGTTCGTCGAGCTTGACGGCCACGCCATGGAAGCGATCCCGATGGCCGAGCCAAACTACGCTCCTTCTGGTGGGCCTTCCTGGGCAACGCGGCGATGGTCGGAATGCGTTGAGCGGTTACTGAACGGCCGGGCGTAGCGGGGTCATGGCTTGGGCGGCGTGGGCGAAGAGGGCGTAGTGTCCGCCGTCTATGAAGTGAGGCGTGACGTGGGCTAGCCGGGCGGTCATCTCGCGCCCCGCTTGCGGGCTGACGTGGGTGTCTTGCTGGCCGTGCCACCATTCCACCGGTCCGGTGACTTCTCGCAAGTCAAATCCCCAGGGACGACATAAGGTTGCGATATCCTCCGTCGGGCCGCCGGGACCCTGTCGGCATCCGTCGCCGAGCGCTTCAATCGCGGGGCGGGTTTCCCCAGGGTGGCTCCTGGCGAACTCGGCGTCGGGCGAGTTCCCGCGGGAGGCCAGCGCGGTGAGGCGGTCGACGGCTTTGGCCGACCTTGGTGCGCTGAGGCTGTGGAGGGCGCCGAACAGCCGGGGGGCGTGGAGGGCGAGCCCGTTGTACAGCCGGGTCGTACGCGAGACCATGCCGACGGCGCGGGTCCAGCTCTCGGCGTACGGCGGGCTGCCCGCTCCGACCACCGTGCAGCTCACACGGTGTCAATGGCCATCTGAAAGTACGCGCTGGTGGCCAACAAAAGTAAGCGGGTGAGGGGCGGGCCACGGCCCTGGTCGGAGGGTGGTGAAGGGGGTGGCCCCGAAGTGGAGCTGGGTTCAAGACGAGAGGCGAGGCTCCCGGACTGGCCCTCGGGGCCCGTGGGCAGGAGCTGGGAGGACGCCTGGGCGTCAACCTGCGGGGGCATGGGTGCCTCCCCGAGCCTTGGCCTCGCGCATCCGGTAGGACTCGCCGCTGGTGACCACGGTCACCGCGTGGTGGAGGAGGCGGTCGAGGAGCGAGACGGTGGTGGTCTGCTCGGGGAGAAACCGAGCCCACTGGTCGAAGGGCCAGTGGCTGGCAACCCCCAGGCTTCGCCGCTCGTAAGCAGCGGCCACGAAGCGGAACAGCAGCTGGCTGCCGTTGAGATCCAGGGGGGCGAAGCCCAGTTCATCGCAGATGATCAGGTCCGCCCGAAGCAGCTGGTCGATGACCCTGCCCACGGAGTTGTCGGCCAGACCGCGATAGAGCGTCTCCACCAGATCGGCCGCGCTGAAGTAGCGGACTCGGTAGCCGGCGGCGACCGCGGCATGACCCAGTCCCACCAACAGATGGGACTTCCCGGTCCCCGCCGGACCCACCAGGCAGACGTTCTCTCGGCTCCGGATCCACTCCAGGGAAGCCAGGTAGTTGAAGGTCGGCTGAGGCACTGTGGAGAGGCTGACTTGGAAGTCGTCGAGCTGCTTGCTGACCGGGAACCCAGCCAGCTTCAGTCGGGCGGCCAGGTTCGACTCCTCTCGAGCCATGATCTCGGCCTCGACCAGGGTGCGAAGCAACTCCTCTGGCGCCCAGCGCTGCACCTTGGCCACCTGGCAAAGCTCCGCCGCCTGGCGCCGGATGGTGGACAGCTTCAATCGCCGCAGACCAGCCTCGAGATCGGCGGACAGGGCAGGGGTGCTGGCCGCCATCACTGGAGCTGGCCCAGGGAGTAGGCACTGAGGGGGCGGACTGGGACTTCGGGCAAGCCTAGGTCCAGCGGGTGCCCTGGGCTTGTGGGGTTGGGAACTCCATCACCAGCCGCCAGGATCGAGCGCACGTCGTCGGCCCGGAAGCGGCGGAAGTGAGTGGCCCGTTCCAGCGCCCGCACCAGGAGCTCCCGCCCCCACGGGCCCTCCAGGGCCACGATCTCTGCCAGCTCCCCGGGCAGCCGGCTAGTCCCGGCGGCGGCCGCCGCCTTGAGGAAGCTCTCGGCCGCCGCGCCCAGCCCCACAAAGGCCACCTCGGCGGCCGTTCGCGGCCGCACTGCTCGCACCGGCTTGGGAGCGTGGCCAGGATAGTGCTCATCCAGGATGGAGGCCCCGCCCGGACCCATCAGCGGATGTCGGGCCAACTCCTGGCCCTCACACTCCAGCACCACCTGATCGCCGGCCACCCGCACCTCCACCTCCCTGCCCACCCACTGCTCCGGCAGGGAGTAGCGCGCCGCCGCAAACCTCACCGTCTGCAGGCGGCTCACCTTGCGCCGCTCGCCTCGCCGCAGGGCAGGACGCAGCGACGGCAACCCCCGCAACACCTGCCGCTCCCGCTCCAGCCGCAGCAGGGGCACCTCCTGGGTCTCGGAGTGCACCCTGGAGTTCACCTCCAGATCCCACTCCCGCGCCAACTGGTTGCCGATCTCGACCGTGTCCAGCCCCTCGGCCGGGATCACCAGGTCGCGCTGGGCATAGCCGCACAGGTTCTCGACCACCCCTTTCGACTCGGGGTCGTGAGCCTCACAGAAGTCCGGCTGGAAGCCAAAATGAACCGCGAACCGCAGGTAATCGACTTGGGGCACCACCTGGTTGGCCACTACCCCCGCCTTCAAGCAGCCCATGCGGTCGGTGAGCACCTTGGCCGGCACCCCACCCATCTCCTCCAGGCACTCCGCCAGCAGCGCCAACGTGGTCTCCAGCTTCTGGTCGCCGGCGAAGCGCACGAACCGGTACCGACTCCAGCACAGGACTGCGCAGAACAGCTGCAACCCCCCGTCCAGCGGGGTCCAGTCCATGGCCAAGCAATCTCCAGGAGTCGGAAGCCAGGGCCGGTAACTGCGGCGCTGCCGGCGCCAGCTCGACTTCGCCCGGGCCACTGCCCGGCGTAGGTTCCGGGCCGAGCCCGTGTAACCCGCAACTTGCACCTTGGGCAGCAGCCGCTTGGCCGAGATCCGGCCATCGGTCTGGCGCACCTTCTCCTCGATGAGCCCCATCACCGGGTCCGTGTTCCGAGCTCCCTGCCGCTGCGGTCGGACCCAGGGGCCTCCTGCCGCCTGCCGCTCCACCACCCGCTTCACCGTCCGGTCGCTCACCCCGCATAGCCGGGCCGCGGCCCTGAAACTCCCCATCTCCTGGTAGGCGTCGATGATGTTCAATTGCTCCCTCGTACTCTTCACTGGGACCTCCGGGTGGAGTGGTGGCTTAGGCACCTCCACTTTCCAACCCCGGGGGTCCTTCTCGTTCCGGCTCAGCTCCGCCGAGGGCGCTTACTTTTCTTGGCCATATCCGCTTACTTTGACCTGGCCACGGACCTGTCGATCCACACTTGGCAG
>JAKAVU010000166.1 GCA_021817185.1 bacterium | reverse complement strand
TTCCACCGACCAGGACCCGATCTTCCTGGACCAAGCGCGCCCTGAGGCCAGCCTGACCGCCGCCCTGGGGCGCGCTTCTCGACTTCTCAGGCCCTGGTTTTCACTTCCAAGGGTCCGGAAGACAGCAAAACGCCCGCAGATTGTTCCCCGGGCGTCTGCTCGACGAAAGTCGCAAGCGTTTTGCGAACGATTCGCAAGACCCTCCCATCGAGGGTCTTACGACTTATCTAAGCCAGCATGAGATGGGCGATTCCTGAGAGGGGGCGAAGCGTCTTTACCCGCCACTTTCTCGATTCTTACGCTTCTTGACCTCAAGTGGCCAGAATGGTGAGGTCACCGTCCGTATGAGTCGCACCAAACCGCACCATGCTACCTGACTTACCGCCGCTTGAGACTCCTCCCGGCGCGCCGGATTCGGCCCAAGCGTGGTATTCCCCTACAACGCGCTACTGAACAAGCCGCTCGATCGCCTTCCTTACAAGTTGAGCACCATCTGGAGACCACGCCCGATGGCAGCGCGCTGGCTGGGAGTGCAGTGCACCGGGCGGGGAGGTCGAGGGGGTGTCTGCTCCAGGCGTGCCGTCGGAATGAGCTGGATGTCGCCGACGATTGCGGGGCCACCGCTCAAGGGCACTTCCCATCGCTGTCGCAGTTCCTTGCGCTTGCTGGTCAGCCTAAGGCCGATGACGAAAGGCTGGGTCGCGTTCCAGCGATCGTCGGAGACGATGGCGAACATCTTCTCCTGCCCGCCGATTGGGAGGGTGCCAAAGTAGATGCTTCCGAAGCGCGGGTACCACCCCGCTGGCGCTCGCGCGGGCTGCGGGGCCACTGTCCCATTGATGAGGTGAGCGACGTTGAGCATAGAGAAGAGGGCGGCGGTGACCGCCGTCGACTCCTCAGTCGAGAGCTGTCCGTGAACTGTGCCCAGCCGGGTTTGGCTGACTGTGATCGGACGGGTGCAGTCGGCGACGCCGATCGCCCCAATGGAGGGACGCAGTGCATTCGCCCTGAGCGAGGCATCGAGAGGCACAACGATCGGGGACCTCGCCCACTCGTTCCATGCATCCTCGGAGACTACGACAGCCCCGGTCGTGGCACCTAGTCGTGCATCAACGACCGAATGCCACCGGTACACGGAGGCTGGCTAGAGGATTCCCGCGTCGACGGCCTGTTCCAGGTAGGCGTCGAGGAGCTCCTCGCGTCCCTCCTCGGCAGCGATCTCGGCGTAGGCGGCGAACTTGGCGGCCTCGTCCCTCTGGGAGCGCCACTGCCGATAACCGTACAGCACCCAGGCGTGGAGGCGAAGACTGGCCGGGGCGTCGGCGGGGACCAGTTCGGC
This sequence comes from bacterium, assembly GCA_021817185.1. The sequence goes on along the minus strand of JAKAVU010000166.1, from coordinate 4,101 downwards.
CGCGGGGGCCGCAGCTAGGGCCTGATTGATCTCTGGGTCGAGACGGGTATAGACGCGATGGTCACGGGTCTGGGGCTTCGCGGTCACGGTCAGGATTTTACTACGGATCCACCACTCGGTGCCATTGTGGCACCTGCACTCGTAGCCACCTGGGATCCGGACGGTGCTGGTCGAGAACTGATACCTTGCCTTTGCCGATGACCAAGAGCGCCTGATCTTCCGCCACCGTGTGCGGTTGTTCAGCAGAGTCGGCGAAGTTGGGCTTGCGGGGGTTTGCCGGGAGTAGCTAACCTCTTGCCCGTGAACACCTCTCGGGCGCACGCGATCGCCGAGCTTGAGCGCCTGCACCGACAATACCAGGAGCTGATCTCCTCGTTGGCCGACGCCGACTGGGAGAGGCCAGGCACCATCGGTGGCGGCGATTGGTCTCTCCGCGACCTGGTCGGCCACATCATGAGCTGGGAGGAGCTCGCTCTAGGAGCCATTTCCGCCGCGGAAGCCGACCGGCTGCCGCCCCTGCCCGGCGGGGACATCGATGAGGTCAACCGGGAGATGGTGGCGCGCCAGGGCCAGCTGCCCCTCGAGGAGCTGCGCAAGCGAGCCACCACGACCCACGCCCAGTTGATCCAGACCATCTCCGAGCTGACTCCGGCCACCTGGGTAATGCCTGTCACCATGGGCGATGACCCTCCCTTGGAGCTGGGGGAGCTGGTCGGCAGGGTGCTCGGAGCGGATGACCACCCCTTCGGCCACCTGACCGCCCATCTGGGGGACCTGGGCTCGTTCGCGGAGGCGCCTCCCACCAGCTGATCCGCCCCGAGCTTCCAACCGGTTGAGATTTCGGGACCTAGAAAGATGCGTCCACGATGAGCCGCAACTGTCTACACATCCCGTGCAGCGCTCCGGCTCGTAGGGTGTTGGTGATCACGAAAACGGCAATGAGCTGATCACGAAAAGTGCAGAGCTCTGCAGCAGGACCGGAGTCCGGTAGGAGAAGAAAGAGAAGGGGCCCAGTCCCAGCCCACAAGCTCGCCAGGGACGACCACAACGTGGCTACCGCCCGCTATCATCACTACTCCATCGCTGCATTCGGTCACTCGGACCGGAATGACTTCGAGGGGTCGTTGTCACCCTTTGTGGCTGCCGATAACCTCATCCGCCTGTGGGTGCCGAGAACCTCATCCGCTACGTTCGGTGGTGTGGGTGCCGAAAACCTCGTCTGCGTGGGTTTGGAGACCTGAGGCGGTTGAGTCCGGGCGCCGAGTGGCGACAATTACTGTATGACACTCTCATTCCTGTATCTGGCCTTCCTACGCATCGCCCAGATGGTCTACCTCTCGGGTCGGCCCCAGAGTGACTTGGCAATTGAGGTCGTCATGTTGCGCCACGAGGTGGCCGTCTTGAGGCGGCAGGTGGACCGTCCAGCACTGCGACCACAGGACCGGGCGCTCCTGTCCGGGTTGTCCCGACTCTTGCCGCGGACTCGGCGGAACAGGTTCTTCGTGCAGCCGGAGACATTGCTCCGCTGGCATCGGGAACTCATCCGTCGCCACTGGACATACGTCTGCCGGCGATCAGGCCGGCCAGGTATCCCGGCGGGTGCAGTGGGCCTGGTTCTGCGGCTGGCCAGCGAGAACCCGACCTGGGGCTATCGGAGAATCCAAGGCGAGCTCGCCACCCTGGGCGTTTGGCTCGCGCCCTCCAGTATCTGGGCCATTCTGCGTCGCCATCGCGTCGACCCTGCTCCCAGGCGATCTGGTCCGACTTGGGCCGAGTTTCTGCACATCCAAGCCAGGGGCCTCATCGCCTGTGACTTCTTCTCAGTCGATACGGTGCTGCTTCGGCGCCTCTATGTCTTGTTCTTCATTGAGATCGAGACACGTCGGGTTCGGCTCGCCGGGGTGACGGCGGAGCCCGTTGCCGCCTGGGCGGTCCAGCAGGCTCGGAATCTCTGCTTCGACCTGTCCCAAGAGAAGCAGCAGGCAAGGTTCCTAATCCGCGACAACGACACCAAGTTCACTGCCGCCTTCGATCGGGTGCTGGCCGCCGAGGGAATGACGGTCATTAGGACGCCGATTCGAGCGCCCCGCGCCAACTCTGTTGCCGAGCGTTTCGTTGGCACTGTCAGACGCGAGTGTCTGGACCGGGTTCTCGTCCTCGGGCGGCGGCACCTTGAGGTGGTGCTCGCGGAATACATCGACCATTACAACAGCCACCGTCCGCACCGGTACCTCCACCAGCGACCACCTTGTCACGGCCCTGAGCCTCAGCTTCCGATCACCGATCTAACTTCGACACAGGTCCGACGCACTGACATCCTGGACGGCCTCATCCACGAGTACTCACGCGCGGCCTGACCCGTCTTCTCTGCCAAGAGGCGCGGCTGACCACTGCACGGAGGCTTGAGCAGGACGGCGGATGGGTGGAGCGAGTGGCGGGCGGTGGCTTAGGACCACCCATGGGACTCATGGTGCTTGTGCCAGCTGTAGGCGCCTCAGCACTGGGCTCGCCGACCACACAGAAGGACACGGCGTGGGGCAAGGATTCACAGGAGGAACGGCAGGACTTCGCCCAGCAAAGGAGCTGTGTAGCCTGCCCATACCGACGGATGGGGTTTTCGGCACCCACACGCTTGGCACACAGTGGACTTGGCCACCTTTCTGCGCGGAGGAAACCTTGGATAAACTGGAACTCAACCCAACCTTTCAGTCAACGAGGCCATGAAACCTTGGATAAGGAATTGATGGTTGCCTCCACGATCGCTATAATGAGGATGTTGTGGGTGAGTGGGTAGAGCGACGCTGGCAGGGCAATCCATCTGGCCAGGTGAAGCGTGAACGGGAGTCCGGTACCTATCGCGTCTGGAGCCCAGACCTCCTAATCAACCTGGACAAGCGACTGACGAAGACGACGTACGACGCCCTGGTCGATGCAACCGATGCTCTCCGTCGAGCTCAGCTGTCGGTACGCTCCCAGGGACTCGAGTCCCTAGCGAGACTGTTACTGAGAAGCGAGTCGTTGGCATCATCGTATATCGAGGGGCTCACCGTAGGAAGTCGCCGACTACTATCGACTGAGTTCGATAACGATGATCGCGACCATGTCGCCAGAGAGATTCTCGGCGACATCGAGGCGGTCGAGGGTGCCGTTGAGCTAGCTAGTAAGACCGCCGTGATTTCGAAACCAGACCTGCTCGCCGTTCATGTGCAGTTGATGTCGCGGTCTCCGAGTCCCGATTGGGGCGGGGTGATGCGGACTTCTCAGAATTGGGTCGGAGGCAATCCGTACAATCCGTTTGGAGCAGATTACGTTCCTCCTCCGCCGGATGATGTCTCGCACCTCATGGAGGACCTGACCACATACCTCAACAGCGAAGTTGATCATCCCGTCATGCAAGCGGCCATAGCTCACGCGCAACTTGAGACCATCCATCCCTTCGGTGATGGCAATGGCAGAGTCGGGAGAGCGTTGATTCACATGGTTCTGACCCGGCGTGGGTTGGCTACCTCTCCCGTAGTGCCAATCAGTCTCGCCTTGTCCGCCAACGTAGATCGCTACGTCACTGGACTGGTTGACTTTCGAGAGGGGCACCTGGATGAGTGGGTGGAGTACTTTGCAGCGGCGACAAGTTGGTCGGCCGAGCGCATGGTACGAATCGGTGAGGATCTATCCATGCGCGAACAACGGTGGATCGCCATGGCTGGCAACCCACGCGCACATTCAACTGAACTCAAGGTGTTACGCGACCTAGGCGGGCACCCGATTTTGAATACCGTCACAGTGTCAGATCGCTTCGGTGTCAGTAACGAGGCTGCGCGTAAGGCGCTTATGGGCTTGGAGCAGGCAGGGATCCTCCGGCAATTCACCACCAGGAGCCGAAATCGGGTGTGGGGAGCAGTGGAGGTATTCAAGTTACTGGATGAGCTGCAGCAAGAAGTGCACACTCCCTCGACTGTGTCGTCGGGGTCCAAGAGCGATGACGACTCTGGGATGGCACTCTAGTTCTAGGGTTGGATTAGCTCGCCGTGAGGACCGCCTGACCGCCGCCCCAAGGCGCGCTTCTCGCATTTCCCGGCCCTGATTTCATTTCCAGGAGTCCAG
>JAKAVU010000004.1 GCA_021817185.1 bacterium | reverse complement strand
TCTCGCCCTGTGTGAAGTTGAGGTTGGAGGCCAGCGGGGCCGCCTCCCCGGCGGGGTACACGGTGAGGTAACCGGCGGAGGTGGGGTCCGTGACCGTGACGTTGAGCACCGCGGCCGTGGCCCCGCTGGCCGGGACCCCGCCCAGCCCGGCCACCTGGACCGTCAACGGTGCGCCCTGGGTCAGGGTGTGGCCGTCGCACTGGGTGGCTCCACCGCTGAGGCTCGAGGGGTTGCCGGAGCGGGTGTCACAGATCCGGGAGGGAGGGAGGGGGCTCAGCGCCCCCGGAGGCCCGCTGACCGGGTAGGAGTAAGGCGTGGGCGCGATGGCCGTCCCCAGCCAGTCGGTCACGCTGACCGCCTGGGAGCCGGTGCCGGAGGGGGCCACCGCCTGGATCTCCGTGGGGCTCACCACCTGGGTCGAGGTCGCGGGCTGGGCCCCAAACTCAACCGCGGAGGGCACCACGAAGCCCGAGCCGGTGATGGTCACGGTGGTGCCCCCCGTGGCCGGACCGCCCTGGGGGGACAGCGAGGTGGCCGTCACCGGGTTGGAGCCCGTGAGGGAGTAGGGGAACCAGAAGTTGGGGTCGCCGTAGCTGGTCTCCACCACCACATATCCCGGTCCGGTGCCCGCCGGCACGGTGAAGGCTATCTGCTGGGCGGTCCAGCTGGAGGCCGCGACCGGGGTCCCCTGGGTCCAGTTGCTGGTGGGGGTGGTGTAGGGGAGGAGCAGGAGTGCCGCCCCGTTGGTGTCCGCCCCCAGGCCGCCGGAGGGGGAGCTGATCGTGGCGGGCGAGCCGGCGTCCATCGAGCTGAGCTGGTCGGCCGGCGCCGGGGTGCCGGAGTACAGCCGGATGGACTGGATCCCTGTCGCCGGGCTCCCGTACCGGGACTGGAAGGTGGTGTGGTCGCCGTACCAGGGGTCGTTGATCCAGAGCGCCCCCGCCGGGCCGGTCCCGGTGATGAGGACGAAGTGCATGTTGCCGTCCAGGGTGACCTGAGCGATCACCGGGTTGCCCGCGGCGAGCGAGGTGTCGATGGCGCTGAGGTTGTAGCCTTCCCAGCCGGTGTACGAGACCTGCACCCCCTGGGCCGCGGCGTACTGGGCGACCGCCCCCCAGACCAGGAGGTTCTGGTCAACGTAGCCGCTGTGGGCGATCAGCCACTGGTTCAGCGCTCCGGGGTTGGTGTTCACCCCGTAGGCCTCCAGGAGCATCGCCGAGGCGGTGAGGGCGCACCCGTCCGCGGAGATGGTGGAGGAGCTGGTGCCGAGGTCTTGGGGACCCCACGGGCCCCACTGCTGCCCGTACACCGGCACCACCGGGCCGTTGGGGGACGGGGTGGTGGAGGCGAGAGCGGTGGCCGGCGGCGCCAGCCATCCCAGCATGAGGAGGGAGAGCGCCAGCAGCAGGGAGCGAGCGGGGCGCAGATCGCCCCTGCCCCAGCGGCGGGGCCCGTCGGAGGCCATGGCTGCCCTGGGCGTCATGACGGCCCGGGGACGGGGGCGGACCCGTATCCGTCGATCGGGGCGGAGGGGTTGTCAGCCGGGAACTGGAAGCCGGTGAGGGAGATGCCGGGAGTCCAGGTGGTCTCGATCACGGCGGAGCCACCGAGGACGGCCGAGGTCACGTATTCCCGGCCGAGGTAGAGGAACACCCGCTGTCCGGGCGCCCAGCCACCGGCCGGGATCTGGACTTCGAGCCGCTCCTGGCCCCCCGGCCCGGTCCCGCTCACGTCGAGGGTGAGCCGGCCGGTCGCCACCTGGCCCATGGCGTCCATGGGATAGGGGAAGTCACCGACCTTAGAAGGAGCGGGCGAGGGGGCGGCCGCCGTGGGCTTCTGGGCGCTCCCGGCCGGGGGCGACAACACCACCTTGGGCCCGCTCTCGGTGAGCCGGGCGGTGCTGCCGCCCGGGCGGATGCCGCCGGGCGAAAGGCGATGTGCCGCCTGGTGCGCGAGGGGCAGGGCGGGGGCCCCGACCAGAGAGAGGGGGAGCAGAACCAAAAGGGCTGCTGGGAGAGCTGGGGCGAGATGGTGGAGCTGGGGCATGGTGGAGATGGAGTCGGCTCGCGGCCACCTGCGGTACCCGCTCACGCCCTCCGACCGCCGATCCTGAGGGGTGGGGCGGGTCACGCCAAGCGCTGTTACCGCCTCTCCACACAAGGTCCCGGCCGCAGAAGGGCAGTCCCGATCGCCGCCTCCTTTGGGGAGCCGGGAGCCCGCCCACCCCATGGCGCTTCGGTCCGGCCTGGGAACGACGCAGTCAGCAGCCGCGGCCGGGGCCGGGTTCCGATTCTGTGAACCAGGGGCCGCCTGGGACGCCAGGGTGTTAGGATCGGGACTCGGCAGGTCCGCCGCTAGGGAAAGCTTGGGCGCGGCTGCCGCGAGGAGCGTTCGCATGTCCCAGTTGGCGCAGTGGCTCAGGGGGGCGCTGAGAAGGCCGTTCACCGTGGCGGCCGTGCTCGCTGTCCTGGCGGCCGGCGCCTGGGCGATCTCGCAGCCCGCCCTCCAGCTGGCCGCCAGCTGCGCCGGGGGGGGATACGGCGGGTCCGGTTCCGGAGGATACGGCGCCCCCACCGGCACCTGCGGCCCTTACGTGCCCCTGACGCCCACCCGGGTGCTGGACACCCGCAACGGCACTGGAGGGGTGAGCGGCCCGGTGGGCCCGGGACAGACGATCAGCATCACCATCGCCGGGACCGCTGGGGTGCCCGCGAACGGCGCCAGCGCTGTGGTGCTCAACGTGACCGCGACAGACCCCACGAACTCCAGCTACGTGACCGTCTTCCCCGAGGGGAACCCACGTCCCCTGGCCTCCAACCTCAACTTCACACAGGGCGAGACCGTGGCCAACCTGGTCGAGGTCCAGCTGGGCAGCACCGGCGCGGTCAGCTTCTTCAACCAGCTCGGCGACGTCCAGTTGGTGGCCGACCTCGAGGGGTACGTCGCCACCACCGCCCAGGGGTCGGCAGGCCTCTTCACCCCGGTGACACCCTACCGGCTCCTGGACACCCGCATCGGGCTGGGCGCCGCCCCGGGCCCAGTCAGCCCCGGCGGGACTGTACGCGTCCTGGTGACGGGGGTGGGAGGGATCCCCGCCACCGGGGTGGGCGCAGTGGTCTTCAACCTCACCGCCACGGACACCGCCGGGTCCAGCTACATAACCGCCTACCCGGACTCGCAGCCCCGCCCGCTCGCCTCCAACCTCAACTTCACACAGGGCGAGACCATTGCCAACCGGGTGATCGTGCCGGTGGTGAACGGCTACGTGGACCTCTACAACGACTTCACCGGCGCGGACACCCAGCTGGTCCTGGACGTGAACGGCTACTTCAGCAGCAGCTCCGCCAGCTCCGCATCCGGCTCCGACTTCAACTCCCAGGTGCCCCAGCGGATCGTGGACACGCGCCCGGGGAGCGGCCAGGGGTACGCCGGTCAGACCCTGAGCCAGGGAGGGGTGCTCACCGTGCAGGTAGCGGGCTTCGGCGGGGTGCCGTCCATGACCTCCTCCTCACCGCCCACGGCGGTGGTGCTCAACGTCACGGTGACCGACCCAACCCAGTCCAGCTACCTCACGGTGTGGCCCAGCAACGTCTCAATGCCAGGAACCTCGGACGTCAACTACAGTCCGGGGCAGACCCAGCCCAACCTGGTGGTGGTGGGGCTGAGCCCCACCGGCCAGGTCTCCTTCTTCAACCAGCTGGGCACTGCCGACATCGTGGTGGACGTGGAGGGCTGGTACTCCTGACCGCCGGAGGCCGCTCGGGAGCCTGACGCGGCAGGTCCTCTCAAGCGGGGTGTGGCCCCTCGCGTATGAGCCTTTCCCCTCCGGGGAAGCGGCTGCGATGCGACTGCGTCTCCGCTCGAACCGCGATTCCCCGGGGTGGGCCGGCACTGCCGGCCACGGGTCGATAGGACTGCCGGTGGCGGCCTGAGTGCAGGCCCTCCCCAGCCGCCCGCCCTTACCTCTGCCCGGAGGTGGGCCGCGGCGCCGGCCTGCGGCGCCGCCACCAGCTCCGGGCGCGCCTCAGGGTGGAGCGGGCTCCCTCCCGGCGCCAGACAGCCACCGCCCGGCGGAGGAGCTGGGAAGCCTCCGAGGGAGTGAGCCGGAGCGCACTCTGAGCCTGGGCGGCCGCCCCCGGGCTGCGGGGAGCGTCCGGCGCACCCCTCGGGGCGCGGGCAAAGGAGCGCAGGGGGGCCGTGGTCCGCTCCCACGTGAGCTGGGCCGCCTGGGCGAGCACCCGGGCCGAGATCTCCTCCCGGCGGGCCCGGTCCTCGGCCAGCTCGCGGATGGCCTGCTCCAGGGCCAGCGGGTCCCGGGCCGGGACGGTCCAGCCCAGCTGGTGGTCCTCCACCAGGCGGGCGAAGTGGTCCCCCCGAGTGCAGATGATGGGAAGGCCGGCCCACAGGTAGTCCAGGAGCCGGGTGCGAAAGGCGAAGTGGGTCTCGGCGTTGTCGAAGTGGGTGGACACCCCACAGTCCGCCCCCGCCAGCCACCTCCCCCGCTCCTCGTACGGGACCCAGTCGGTGTTGAAGTAAACCCGCCTGCCGGTCAGCCCCAGCTCGTCCGAGAGCTCCATCGCCCTTTTGGTCATCCACATCTTGGGAGGGATCCCGGAGTTGGGGTGGCCGGTGGACATGAACACCAGCTTGACCGGGGGGCTGAGGTCCTCCGTGCGAGCCAGCGCCTCGATGAGGGTCAGGGGGTCGAACCAGTTGTAGATCCCCCCGCCCCAGAGCAGCACCAGGTCTTGGGGGTCGATTCCGGCCAGGGGCATCCGGCCCCCGGCCGCGCGGGCCGGCGGGGGGGCCGCGGGCAGTCCGAAGGGCACCACGTCGATGAGCCGGCGGAAGGTGGGGTCATCGGACCAGCTGCGGGGGTTGAGCCGCCCCTCGGCGAGCAGCGAGCCCAGCCAGAGGTCTCGCTGGGTCTCGCTGGCGCAGACGAAGTAGTCCCCCAGGCGGAGGAGGTCCCGGACCGCCCCCCGGATCTGGGAGTCCTCCCGCTCCCGCTGGGCCATCCCCAGGTGCTCCTCCTGGCCGAGGAGGGCGATGGGGAAGGGGTCGTACAGGTCGACCACCAGGGGGACCCGCACGTGGGCCAGTGAGGGATACCTCACTAGGGAGAGCCCCTCGAGGAGGATCAGGTCCTGTGAGCCGGCTAGGTGGTCCAGGGCCGTCGGACCCAGCTCACCCATCACCGTGAGCCCGGGGCTGGTGAGGTCGGTGGCGCCCACCCCCACCAGGGTGACCTGGTGGCCGTCCGCAGCCATGGAGCGCCCCAGCTCCAAGCAGCGGATCCCCGGGCCCGCCATCCTGAGAGCCACCACGTCGTTGGCCACGATCAGGATCCGGCTCACCCGGGCAAGATAGCAAAGAGTGGTCCGAGGGCCCTGGCCCATGGCGCGGCCAGTGGCGAGGTGCCCGCGGCTGGAGCGGAGAGGACACCGGAGGCAAGTTCGGCGCCCCTTATCTCGGGCCGCCGGGCCACCGGGGAGCGGGCGGTGCTCCTGCCGCTTCCGCCCACCGACGGGTGCGTGGGTTCACTGGTTGGCCGTAGGTACGTGCCCCAAATCGATGCCGCCTTTGGCCCGCGGATGCCGCCCGACAGTCGGAGGTGGACCCTTCGGTGCGTGTCGCCGTGGACGCCACCCCGCGAATGTCATGCCACCTGGGGCACAGGCCCGACCAGTAGAGCTGACAAGCGCACCCAAGCGGAGCGGAGAGCGTCCAACGTGGCGCTGATAGCCGGACTGACTCGCCAGACCGAGTCCCTTTTGGCGGAGTTTCTGATGGCCTCGGAACGCGAGGTCCACGTTGTGACAGGCCGCACCTCTGGCCCCAACCGGTCCTGCGTCCGGCACTTGCGTATTCCTGGAGCGGATGGGGACGGGCGCCCTCTCCTCGGGCGTCACACCACCTTCAACCCTCCTACCGGACTGTGGGAGCCTGACGCGAGTCCCCAACTCGGACCGGCGGGACGAGCTCTACATACAGGCCATCCCGGGCCGTTTTCCCACCCCCTCTCATCCTCTCCTACTGTTCAGCCGACTTCGCATTCAGGCCGAGCTCCGCCCGCATCCACTCGATCGTCCGTGCCAGCCCTGCCGCAAGCGGGACCGTGGGCTCCCACCCCAGCTCCGACCGGGCCCTGGAGATGTCGGGACACCGGCGGGTCGGGTCGTCCTCGGGGAGCGGGTGAAAGGCAACCGGGCTGGAGCTACCGCACAGCTCCACTACCATCTCTGCCAGGTCGAGGACCGAGTGCTCGTCTGGGTTCCCCAAATTCACCGGTCCCACCAGGTCGCTGTCCAGGAGCGACAAGAGACCGGTCACCTGGTCGTCCACGTAGCAGAGGCTTCGGGTCTGGTGCCCGTCTCCGTAGACCGTCAGCTCCTGGCCGGTGAGAGCCTGGGCGATGAAGTTGGAGACCACCCGGCCGTCTCCGGGGCGCAGCCGGGGCCCATAGGTGTTAAAGATCCTTGCGATCCCGATATCGGCCCGGCCCAGGCGGTGCCAGGCCATGGTCAGTGCCTCGGCGAAACGCTTGGCCTCGTCGTAGACGCTGCGGGGGCCGATCGGGTTGACGTTTCCCCAGTAATGCTCCGGTTGCGGGTGGAGTGCAGGGTCACCGTACACCTCGCTTGTGGACGCCAGAACGAACCGGGCCCGGTGGGCCGCCGCCAGCTCCAGGCCGCGTCGAGTTCCCTCGCTGCCGGCGGCGAGGGTTTCCAGGGGGCGCTTGAGGTAGTCCACCGGGGAGGCGGCGCTGGCCAGGTGCATCACCGCGTCCACCGGGCCTGGGACCGGCAGCGAAACCGCCACATCAGCCTCGATCAGGGTGAACTCCGATCGCCCCGTCAGGGCCTGCAAGTTGGAGCGGCGCCCAGTGGAGAGGTCGTCGACGCAGACCACCTTGTCTCCCCGGGCGACCAGTCGCTCACAGATGTGGGAGCCGAGGAACCCCGCGCCACCGGTGACCACCACCAGGCTCATGGGCGACCCACCCCGACGTATTTGAAGCCCGCGGCCCGGACCGCCCCTGGGTCGAGCAGGTTGCGGCCGTCGACCACCACGGGCTCGGCCAGCACCTCCCGCAAGATGGAGAGGTCGAGCTGCCGGAACTGGTCCCACTCCGTGAGCAACACCAGTGCCGCGGCTCCCTTCGCGGCTTCGACCGGGCCGCCGGCCACGGTGAGGCGGTCGAGGTGCGTCTCCGGGAAGCCCATCGACGCCCACTCCCGGCGCAGGGGGGCCGGCAGGCCGCCCTTGGCGTGGTCGGCGCCCACGGTGGGGTCGAAGCCCCGGATCACCGCTCCTGCCTCCAGGAGCCGGGCCAGCACTCGCAACGCCGGCGACTCGCGGAGGTCGTCGGTGCCCGCCTTGAATGTCAGCCCCCAGACGGCGAGCAGGCGACCCCTGAGGACTGGCGCCCCGGCGTCCACGTGGAGATGGTCGCGCAGCGCCTGCTCCACCTTGTCCACGATCCGAGCGGTCTGGACGTCGTTGGTCTCGATGACCGCGCGCAGCAGCGGGAAGTCGAAGCCGGCCTCCATGGCGATGTGGAGCAGGGCGTGGGTGTCCTTGGGAAAGCAGCTCCCGCCCCAGCCGGGCCCGGGGCGCAGAAAGTCGAAACCGATCCGGCGGTCGTAGCCGATCCCCAAGATCACGTCCCGAACGTCTGCCCCAACGGCGTCGCAGAGCCCGGCGACCGCATTGATGAAGCTGAGCTTGGTGGCGAGGAAGGTGTTGGCCACGTACTTGATGGTCTCGGCCGTGGCGGCATCTGTCACCACCAAGGGGGCGCCCGTGCTCGCGAACAAGGCGCCGACCCGAGCAGCGGCGGCGTGGTCGTCAGCGCCGACCACGATCCGGTCGGGCCGAAGGCTGTCCCGGACCGCGGTCCCCTCGCGGAGGAACTCGGGGTTGGAGACCACCGTGATGTCGTGTCGGGCGATAGTCTGCTCCACCAGCCGGGTGGAGCCGACGGGGACAGTGGACTTGTTGACCACCACTGCCCCAAAGGGCATATGCGGCCCGATTTCGGCCGCGGCTCGCTCGAGATATGCCAGGTCGGCGGACCCGTCTAGGCGTTTGGGGGTGGGTACACAGAGGAAGGTGAACTCGGCGTCCTCGACCGCCTGTCCGGCGTCGGCGACGAAGGCCAGCCGCCCGTCGCGGCGACCCGCCGCGATCGCCTCCTGAAGGCCCTCCTCGAGGATCGGGACCCCGCCCTCCTGGAGCACTCGGAGCCGCTCGGGATCCGACTCGGCGCAGGTCACGAAGTGGCCCAGGGTGGCGAGGGCCGCGGCGGTGGGCAGGCCCACGTGTCCCGCTCCGATCACCGCGATCCGGGAGGGAGTGGAGGCACGGGCCCGGTTGCGAGAGGTCGCCGTCAGCCGTCCCCCGGCTCATGGCCGCGGACTCGCACCACTAGGGCGGGCCGAAACCCCGGCTGGCCGCGGCGCCCCTGACGCGCCTTCCTTGAACCAGCAATGTGGCCGCGCGTGCTTGCTCCCCCGGTCGTGTCCAAGGCGCAACTCCCCCGCGAAGCCAGCCCTCGCCCTGGCTCGGGGCTCGGCACCTAGCTCTGCCATTCTACTGGCCCCAGTTACGATGACCCGAGGTTCGATGGCTGACACCGGCAGCGCGGGTGGCGAAGGGGTGGGGCGATGCCCGCGGGGAGTGGCCGTGTCGGCTCGGCGCCGGCACCGGGTCACCAGCGACACCTCTTCGTCCCGCAGCTGATCCGCCTGCACCTCCGAGGCGCCCTGGCGGATCCTCGACACATGCCCTGGGCAGAGGGCCCAGGACGAGGACACCATGCCGGTGCCCGACGGCACCCGCACGGCCACGGTGGCGGGGTGGGGCGTGGTGCGGCCGATGCCCTTCTCCACGCGGCCGGCGGGGGTGGTTCTCAACGTGTCGGTCGTGGAGGGGACGACACCGCGTCCTGACCGTGAGCGCAACGTCCGCCTCCCGGCTTCCAATGTCGGACATCAACTGGGAGCACGGCAGCCCCAGCCCAACCTCGTAATGGGGTTGAGCGCACCCGGCAGGTGTCGCTCTGAGCCGACGTCGGCGGGGTGTACGAGGTCATGGACGTGAAGGGCTGGTGCTCCTGATCCGGTGCCCGGGGGGCAGCCCGGGCTGGTGCCCTCTAGGGGGCCGGAGCCGGGACTGGCTCCGCCCGCACCTTGTGCCCTGACGGGGAGGCGCGGACGGGCAGGGTGCAACCCGCACTGAAGGGGGGCGTGAATGACAGCTCTGCCGCCGGGAGGGGCCTGGCACCGGCTGCCCCCCACGCCTTTGGCCAGGTTTGCCGGCTAGGAAGGGGGCCCTTCGTTCCGAGACCGGATCCCGACGCCTCATGCCGGCGGAGCGCCGTCCTCTCGAAGGGCCCATCTGGTGGCGGCCCCGGGACCCGAGGCCGATCATGAAGGGGTGACGAACACTTCAGACGCCGCCCCGGCAACTGCGGCTCACGGTTCGGCTCAAGGAGGACGCCTCAACACCTGGGCCCGGGCCGTGCTCCTGCCACTGGCGATCACCCTGTGGTGCCTGCACTCCCTTGCCGGTCCCGGCTACGTCCTCCAGATCGACGCCATCTTCGGGCCGCGGATGCCGCTCGATCTCACCGGAGTGGGCGCGCCGCTGACTCTGGTGGCCCACCTCATCGGCGGCTACTGGGCCGGGCGGCTCTTCCTGGGCTTCAGCCTCTTCCTCTGCGGCTTCGGCCCCATGGTCCTGCTGCGCCGCCTCACCTGGCTGGCCCAGGTGCCGGCCGGGCTGCTGGGGATGCTCAACCCCTTCGTCTACGACCGCGTGGTCGAGGGGCAGTTCGGAGTGGCGGCGGGGGTTGGGGCAATCTTCCTCTGGCTGGCGGCATGGGAGTCCCTTCAGAAGCGCCCGAGTCCCTCTCGCCTCCTCGTGACCGCCGGTGCAGGGTGGCTGGCGGTGGTGTTCGACGAGCACACCATCGGCCCGATCTTGGTGCTGGCGCTCGCCGACCTCATCTGGCGAAGAGCCTGGCAGGAGCCTGGGCTCGTCCTCTGGAGCCTTGGCAGCTTCGCGCTGCTGCTGGCGGGGCTCTCGTACGCTCTGCCGCCGTTCTTTCTTGGTCCCGGCAGCACCTATTACTCCGTGCAGCACTTCTCCCGCGCCGATCTCGTGGAGTTCCGCTCCACCCCAAGCCCCCTCTACGGCCTGTGGGTGAACCTTCTCGGGCTGTACGGCTTCTGGGCTGAGCGGTTGGGGAGGATCCCGATGGTGAACGCCGGGGCTGCATGGTGGCCGCTGGCCTCGTTGGCCCTCACCGCGCTTGCGATTGCCGGGGCTTGGCTGGCGCGGGAGAGGGCGTGGCTCTTGGGCACCGGTCTGTTGGGACTCCTGGTGGCCGCCAGCACCGCCACGGGCCCGGGCCAGGGGGCCTTCCTCTGGCTGATGCAGCGCCTCCCCCTGGTGGGGGCCTACCGTGAGCCGGAGAAGTGGAGCGGGCTCTGGCTGGTGGCGCTGGTGGTCCTCGGGGCGGCAGCGGTGGACCGTCTGGCACGGTCGCCTGGGCGGGCCGGCTTGGCCCGGGGGCTGGCGCTGATCATGGTGGCGGCCACCCTCCTGCCCGCCGGGGCAGGGGTGCTCCGGGAGCTCCCGGCCACGGTGCGCCCCGCGCAATACCCCACCGGCTGGAGTCAGGCGGCGACCTACATGGAGCACCACGTCCCCGCCGGCGCTCCGATCCTGGTGCTGCCCTGGACCCTCTACGAGGAGCTCCCCTTCACCGGCAACCTGCTGACGGCCAACCCCGCCACCGTCTTCTTCCCGGGTCATCTCACCTCGCCCAACGACCTCCAGATCCCAGGGGCGGTGACCGAGGCCCAAACACCGGGTGATCTGACGCAGCTGGCGCTCCACCCCCTAGCCCCCGATTGCGCCCTGGCGCGGGGGATCCGGCGGTTGGGCTTCCACTGGGTGATCGTGGAGCCCGCCCCCGGTGGCCAGGAGGTGGCCAGTGCCCTGCTCGGCTGCGGCTTTGCGGTGCGCAGCGGCAGGCTCCCCGGCCTGGTGGTGGCCCAGGGCTGAGGGAGCCCGCCACCAGTACCTAATCCCAGCCCGCTGCCGGCTCGAGTGGACTCCTCGGGGGTGACAATCCCGTATACCTTGGGCCCCCGGGGTTGACTTCGCCAGAGGTGGGTCCGATACTCCCGAGTGACGCATTCAAGTGGGGCTGAGTTCGGGTTTCGAGCCTGGTCCAGCATCGGCATGGGGAGGATTCCGTCATGCACGGTGAGGGGCAGCGGCATGGATTGGGGCAGCCGCCCATTACGTCACCGCAGTGCGCCCGGAGCCTCCCTGGCGGAGGCTGGATGCCAGGTATCGCAGCTTGGTTTGCCGCACCCCGGGCCTTTTCACCCTCGCCACCCGGCGTGGGAGACCACACCGCTTGCGGTCCGGGCGCCCCACTTCCGGGAGGGCACCGCGTCGACGCTCTCGCCACCTTCAGTGGACCCACCACAACCCCCTGGCCTCCCTGGGGCAGGGCACAACCCGGGGCACGCCGGCGTGAGTGACCGCTCCCCCACCCCAGAGGTGGAGGGGGCCGGAGCCGAGCGTGTCCCGGAGATGAGCGTCGTCGTGCCGACCTATCACGAGGCGGGGTCGATCGCCGCCAACCTTAGTCAGCTCACCTCGGCCCTGGAGGAGACCGGCATCTCCTTCGAGATCTTGGTCGTGGCGGACGGGGATCCCGATACTTTCGCGGCCGCTCGAGCCATCCACCTCCCCAATGTGGTCACTCTCGGCTACTCCCGCAATCGGGGCAAGGGATTCGCCCTCCGCTACGGGATCTCCCAGGCCAGGGGACGGCTGGTGACCTTCATAGACTCGGACATGGAGGTCTCCCCTGAGGAGATCGGGCGGATGGCTCGCCTCCTGGACCTCTACTCCGCCGACGTGGTGGTGGGCAGCAAGCGCCACCCCCTGAGCCAGGTGAGGTACCCGTGGCCGCGACGGGTGCAGTCCCTCGCCTACCAGCTCCTGGTGCGGGCGCTCTTCCGGGTGAAGGTGCGGGACACCCAGACCGGGCTCAAGATGTTCCGGAGAGAGGTGGCGGAGAAGGTGGTCGACTCAGCGCTGGTGAAGCGGTTTGCCTTCGACCTGGAGCTCTTGGTGCTGGCCCGCCACTTCGGGTACGGGCGGATCATCGAAGCGCCGGTTCAGATCGACTACAGGTTCCGAAGCACCACGAGCCCCACGGCGGTCTTCCAGGTGCTCTGGGACACCGCGGCCATCTTCTACCGGCTGAAGCTACTGAGGTGGTACGACCGTCCTGAGGCGGCTGGGCTGACCCACCTGATCGATGAGCTTCCCGCCCCTCTTGGTGGAGATTGACTTGGCATCTCAGGTAGAGCCACCCCGGGAAGAGGTGAGGCGGGCCGCTCGCGCAGGGGTTCTGCTGGTGGTGGCCGGAGGAGCAGCAGGTGTCCTCAACCTGCTGTTCAATGTCGTCGTGGCCCGCCGGGGCGGGGTGGCCAACTACGGCGCCATAGGCTCACTCCTGACCGTGGTGACGGTCGTCGGCATCGTGACCACGGGGTTCCAGTACGGGATAGCCCGTCAGGCCGCGGTCAGCACCAAGACTGCAACGCAGCTGATCCGCCCCGCCCTCCGCTCCGTCGCGCCCTGGGCCACTGGGGCCCTACTGCTGGCAGCGCTCGCCTGGCCTCTCTCGGGGTTCCTGAGGCTCCCATCTCTGGCCCCGGTCCTCCTAATCGCCGCGGTGGCTGCGGCGAGCGTTTTCTGGGCAGCCCTCAGTGGGCTTCTGGTGGGACTCCAGCGCTTTCGGGTGATAGCGGGGCTGGGGGTGGGCGCGGCCCTCCTCCGGCTGGGCCTGGGATTCCTGGTGGGCCGGGGAGCGGACGCGGTAGCCATAACCCTTGTGATCTCTCTCGTCGGCTTAGGGACGTCGTTCCTCGCCGGGCTGCTCTTCCTCATTCGTGGAGCGCCCTCCACGAACGCGCGCCCCGCCGGACCCGGGGCCGACGCGACCGAAGCGCGGCCAGGGACCGCGGGGCTGCTGGGGGCGGTGATCGCGGGGGCGCTGTGGACCGTTT
The DNA here is from genome assembly GCA_021817185.1 of bacterium. Next base: position 17,229 of record JAKAVU010000004.1, on the reverse strand, counting down.
GGGGGCTCCCCGTGCTGTTCGCCCGCCACCTGTTGCATCCGGCAGCTGCCGGCGACTTCGCCGCCACCCAGCTGCTGGCGGGCGCTTTGATCTGGGGCACCGGCCCGCTTGTGACCGCCTTTTTCCCGACCATCGCGCGCCTCCGGGCGAGGAGGGCCTTTGTGTATGGTGAGTTGGCCACCCTCGTCCTCGCTGTCGCCGGCGCAGCCGTGCTCACCTTGGTGGGACCGATGCTCTTCCAACGGCTGTACGGCAGCTCCTTCGGAGTGTCCCGGCAAGTGCTGGCTGTGCTCGCGATCTCCGCCATCGCGGCCGCGTGTGCCACTTTCGCCGCATGGTCCGCCATGGCAGGCCGGGCCCACATCGGCCGGGTCCTCGTTGCGCTGCTCACGGCTCTGGGCGCGGAAGTGGCTTGGGACCTGTTAGGCGCCCATAGTCCCACCTCCCTTGCGGCCGCCCCCGCCGTGTCGCTCTTGGTCGGCGGAGTGGCCTTCGCGGCTGCCTCCAGACGGCGCGTCTCGCGGAGTGCGGAGACCGTCGTTCCGCCGATGGACGCCGCGACCCTCGCTCCCGCTCCACTGAGGGGAGAGCGGTGAGGATCCTCGCGCTGACCTGGAAGCACCCCCTGGATGCCACCGCCGGAGGCGCTGAGCGATATCTCTTAGAGGTGTGCAGCCGCTGGACGAAGGCCGGCCACGAAGTAACCATCTTCGGGCCTCGTGGGCCGGGAGCGGCGAAGGGCAGAGAGAGTTTCCAGCCGGGCGGCCCGCGCTACATAGGCGAAGGGTCACGACTGACCGTGTTCCGCGCCACTCGGCACTATCTCCATGCCAACGGCCACCTCTACGACCGGGTTCTGGAGACGGTGAGCACGCGGCCATTCGCCGCCCACCGGGTCGTCGGTGACAAGGCGGTGGCCCTATACCACCAGACCGCCGAGGAGGTGTGGAACCTGGAGTTTCCGCTGCCGGTCGCCCTAATGGGCAGGCACGTAGTCGAGCCCTTATGGATCCGGGGGATGCGGTCTGCGCACGTGGTGGCCAACTCCCCGTCAACGGCAGCGGCTTTGGCTCGCTTCGGGGTTCGGGTTCACGCCATCATTCCTCCGGGATGCGACTTCCCGGCGAAGACGACTCCTCGAACCGGACCCAACTGTCCTCCAAGACTGCTGTGGATCGGCCGGATGGTGCGGACCAAGCGTCCGGACGACGCCATAGCGGCGTTCGCGCAAGTTCGCGATGTCATTCCAGGAGCCACACTCGACCTCGTCGGTGGTGGATACCTGGAGTCACCCACTCCAGCCCGGCACCCCTCTGGTGTGACGTTCCATGGCTTCGTCCCGGAAGTGGTGAAGACGGCTATGCTCTCTCGAGCCGATCTCCTCTTGCTGCCTGGCACCCGCGAGGGGTGGGGCATAGTGGCGATGGAGGCAGCCTCGTACGGGGTGCCGGTTGTCGCGTACGACATCGCGGGTCTTAGAGATGCGGTCCTGGACGGGGTCACTGGAGTGGTGGTTGCGCCCAACCCCCAGGCATTGGGCTCGGCCGCTGCCAGCTTGCTCCAGGACCCCGACCGTTGGCACGAGCTCTCCGAAGCCGGCCGGCAGCGGGCACGGCAATTCCCCTGGGACCTCGTGGCTCAAGATCTCCTCCGCGCCGTCATCGGGCCAGCGAGCCCTGCGCTCCGCTACCAGCCGTCGACTCCTTCCCACACCCCCTCACTATCCGATCGGGGCCCCAGCCTTGCACGCAAGCCCTGAGATGCTTGTCACCTCGGGTATCTCCAGTCAGGACCGCTCGTCCGCAGCCACCGTTCATCGAAGCAACGCCTCCGAAGCGCGCCGCCTCATACGACCTGCGGTTCCTCACTACCGGACCAACCTTCTTCTCCGACGAAGCAGGCCCCTACAGACGGGCGGCGCGTCAGACATCGACTTTCACTACATCCACGCACTTGGTGCCAGGACCATCCACGGCTCGGGGCACCATCAAGGCGACTCCCCAATTCGGTGGCACCAAGGGGTGCCCACACTGCCGTCGTCAAACCCATGGGCGCCGGGCATGCGGGCCCACTGCGAGGCCCCGGCTCGCTCCAATCCGTCCCTCTCCGCGGGCCCTCCCATCGTTCCTGAAGAGCCGCCTGTCCGAACCCACTCCGTCCCTGCCACGCAAGCGGTCGCTCCGCCAGCGCCCCGGCCCCTGGACCGACGCCACGCCCCGACGCCACCCAAGGGCTATCCACGGTCGCCAAGTCCTGCCATGCTCAAGGCCGACAGCACGGCCTTCAGGCACCACTCACCCCAGCCGCCCCGCCCGACGCCGGCTCCCAACCCCACGCGAGTCGCCATGCCAGAGCACGGGCCCGCTCCAACTTGGGCTGGCCAAGCCTGGCGACACGTCGAGATTCCCGACATAGACGCTGACGCCCACAGGAAGTGCCTGATGCCGCGCCACGCGCCTTGCGCTCGCCAGGCATTTGGAGAAGTCTAGATGGTCCTATCCGACCACTACCCGCTTGACACTCCCGTACTCGTCGCCGGGGCCGGCGGCTTCATCGGGGGGCACCTGGTTCGAGCGCTCGAGGAACAAGGCTTCCTGCACATTCGCGCCGTCGACCAGAAGCCCGTTGCCCAGTGGTTCCAACGCGGTTCCAGGGCCACCATGATCGAGGCTGACCTCCGAAGGCGTGAAGCTTGTACCGCCGTCACCGAGGGCGCCGCGGTCGTGTTCAACCTAGCGGCTGACATGGGCGGCATGGGCTACATCGAGCAGAACAAGTTGAACTGCATGCTCTCGGTCCTCATCAACACCCATTTGTTGGAGGCCGCTGCGGCCTGCCGTGTCGAGCGGTATTTCTATGCTTCGTCTGCTTGCGTGTACCGTGCAGATCTCCAGGCCGTGACGGAGGCCCGGCCACTGCGCGAGCAGGACGCGTACCCCGCAATGCCGGAGGACGGATACGGATGGGAGAAACTCTTCAGCGAGCGTATGTGTGCGCATTTCGCGGCAGAGACCCCCATCAGCACTCGCGTAGCTAGGTTCCACAACGTCTACGGTCCCCATGGCTCCTACGATGGAGGGCGCGAGAAGGCCCCAGCAGCCATTTGCCGCAAGGTCGCCCAGGCTAAGCTGAACGGAGTCCACGAGATCGAGATCTGGGGGGATGGGGAACAGACTCGCAGCTTCCTCTACATTGACGACGCGATTGGCGGCTTACAGGCTCTAACCACCAGCGAGGTCGCCGAACCCACCAACCTCGGCAGCGACCGCCTTATCAGCATCAACACTCTGGTGGATCTCGTTGAGGAGATTGCAGGGATCCGCTGTAGGAGGTCATATGTGCCGACTGCCCCATTGGGGGTGCGCGGCCGCAACAGCGACAATACGTTCGTGACGGCAGCTGTCGGTTGGAGTCCCTCCGTGAGCTTGGAAGCTGGTCTGGCTCGTACTTACCAGTGGATCTACGACCAGTTGAGCCAAGGGCGGTGCATGGCGGAAGCGCAGTGACCGACGGCGATGCGCCCGGACGTCCGGAACGACCCGGCGCACCTGACGTCGCCGTGCTAGTCGTCTCGTGCGACAAGTATTCCGACCTTTGGGAGCCATTCTTCACGTTTCTGACCCGGTATTGGCCCGACTGCCCGTACCCGGTGTTCCTTCTCGCCAATTTCAGCGACTGGTCGCGAAACGGCGTATCCACCGTTCGGATAGGACGAGACGTGTCCTGGAGCGACTCTCTCCGCCTCGCGGTGGAGAGGCTTGGCGTGCCCTATTTGCTTACGATCCAGGACGATTTCCTGCTGGAGGCGCCCGTCTCGACCCGGGCCCTGACCCGAGCTGTCCGCGAGCTGCACGATCGGGGGGGCGCATACCTCCGCCTAGTACCCACCGCAGTGCCTTGGTGGCGACGGACGGGGCGACCCGGGCCGATTCTGGCGAGCATCCGTGCCCATACTCCATACCGGATCTCCAACCAGGCGTCAGTGTGGAGCAGCGCGGCCTTGCTTCGACTTCTCCGGCCCGGCGAGTCGCCATGGCAGATGGAAGTGGAGGGATCGGAGCGGAGTTCGGAAGACGTGGGAGCGTACTTTTCCGCCACCACCCCGCTCTTGAGATACCATCCTCACGGGGCTGTGATCAGGGGGAAGTGGTCGCGGCGCGCGGCTCGACGATGTAGGGAGGCTAGAGTTTGGCGGCCGGGGCGTCCTATCCAGTCTGTCGTCGAGACCTGGCACCAAGCGGCTGTGGACGCGGTGTTCAACATCGGAATGGCTCTAGCACCCAACTTGCTATGGCGGGTGACACTCGCGCGGTACGGGGCCGGCATTCAACGCACTGAAGGGTTGGGAGGGGCTGCCGCCGATAGTCCGGCGGACCGACCCGCTGGCCCGGGAGCCTGAGCGATGGGCTTTCGAGGCCGTGTCGGGCCGTTGTTGGCGAGGCACCAGTGGCCTAGGTGGGCCTACCACGAGTTTGACTACCGACTGTGGCGAGCGAGTGGGTCTGGCCACACGCCTGCCCGCCAGAAGGCCAAGCTCCTGGCTAGAGCGGCGACTGCTGAGCGCCGGACCTTCATCGAGAAGGGCACCTAACGGGGAGACATGCTGGCAAGGCTGCTGGAAGTATTTGATCGTCTGTACTCAGTCGAGCGCGACCCAGAACTCTACCGAGCCGCGGTGAGGCGCTTCAGAAGCGCACCTCACGTGACGGTCTACCATGATGACTCAGCAGCCGCGCTGTCCAAGATTCTTGCCAAGGTCAGCGGTCCATGTGTTCTGTGGCTCGACGCTCATCCAGCGCCAGGAGAGCCGGGGGATGTGCCCCTTCTCTCCGAGTTGCAAGCCATCCTTGACCATCCGGGTGGCGGCCATCGAGTTCTGATCGATGACATCCGAGCGTTCTCGGGAGAGGGCGCATGGCCGAGCCTCACCGATATTGTGGTACCGCTCCATCGAAGCGGACGGGTCACGCAGGTCTTGGTTGAGTCCGACGTGATGAGCTTCAACGTGGAGGCGGGCGGCTTCCGGCCAGGTGAAGTGCTGTGACCCGCGGACACCTGGACATGCTGCGCGCAGCGCTGCTGCGTGGCTTCTTCCGGAAGGGGCCACTACGATATCCCCGCGGGTGCGCAACGGTGCGCACCCCGTTGTTTGGTGCTTCAGGATTGCACCACGAGGTCTTCCTGACCCCAGAGCTCGGGTGCCCAGCGCAGTGGGGACAAGGAGCTCCGACTGGGTTCGGAGCCTGTGAGGATAAAGTCTGCCAGGGCGTGGCCCCGTTCCTCGGCGCAGCTCGGAGCAGTCGCCGGCTGACGAGCCCACTTCGCACGTCGAGGTCCGCTGCCTGATGCCAGCCAGCCGGTCTCCGGCAGGTCAGCATGACGGGACACCGGACGTGACCGTGGTCGTGCCGACCAAGAACGCAGCCCGCACCCTGGGGGCCTGCCTGGAGTCACTCCGCGCGCAGACCCATCCGTGCCTGATTGTCGTCGTGGACAACGGCTCCATGGACGGCACCCAGGAGATAGCGAAACGCTGGGCGGACGCCGTGCTGGGTGCGGGGCCAGAGCGCTCTGCCCAGCGCAACCTGGGTGCCCGCACGCACCCTGCGGAGTTCCTGGGATTCATAGACGCGGACATGGTCTTGGAGACGAGGGTGGTGGAGGAGGCCGTGGCTCTTCTGCACGGAGGGGCGGGCTCGGTCATTGTCCCCGAGCGCACGGTGGGGACTGGGTTCTGGGTGGAGGTTCGAGCCTTCGAGCGATCGTTCTACGAAGGCCTGGACGCGATCGAGGCCCCGCGGTTCTTCCGCCGGGACGTATTTGAGCGTGCCGGTGGCTTCGACGAACAGCTGACCGGACCCGAGGACTGGGACTTGGGCCGGGCCGCGCGCCAGCTAGCGCCCGTGGCCCGGACGGAAGCCTCCATCGCACACGACGAGGGGAACCTGGGGTACCTGGAGGCCTGTCGCAAGAAGGCGTACTACGCCATCGGGGTGCGCCGGTATCTGGCCAAGCGCGGCCCGCAGGCGCTCCTGGACGCGAGCCGGCGCCCATGGCTTTCGCGGCCCTGGAGGCTCGCCAACCGCAGGGGGACTGGCCTCCTCGCCCTCAAGACTGGGGAGGCGCTGGCGGTCATGGCGGCCTGGGGGTGGTCGGCAGTGACCGCCGCCTTCTCGCCTCTGGCAGCGCGGAACCGTCGCCCTGCCGGTCCGACAGCTAGATCGGCGCCGCTGGCTGGCGGAGTCGTCCGCCGGCTCGACAGGCCTTTACATGGGGTCCGCCGCATCTTCAATCACGCTGGAACCACCTTGAGGGTATTCCTTGCGGTCCGCCACGGCAGTAGGACCCTTGCGCGGGTCGCGGTGGGAATGCTCGCCCCGGAGCTGGCAGGGGACGTGACATTCCAGACCAGGGACGGCCTTCGTCTAGTCGCCCCGGCCCGGGATTACATCTGGTGGCCGATCGTGGAGGTCGTCGTCGACGACTGCTACCACCTGCACCGGCTGGCGGGAGATCTGGCCGGTTCAACCTCCCGCGTCCTCGACATCGGAGCCCACGTGGGAGCCTTCAGTTGTGCGCTCGCCAAGGCGGTCCCCGGGGCCCGGGTGACCGCCGTCGAGCCCAGCGCAGAGCGGGTGGCATATCTGCTCCGGAACGTCGCGGCCAACGACCTTCAAGGGCGCATCGCCGCGGTTCAGACCGCAGTCGCCGGTGGGAGAGGGCGCCGGCTTCTGACTCCATTCGGCGTCCTGCAGGCCGCCTCTGACCCGGACGCCACCGGCGAGTGGGTTGACGTGATCGCGTTCGAGGACTTGCTGGCCTCTTCCCACGGGCCGATCGATCTGGTCAAAATGGACTGTGAGGGCTCGGAGTACGAAATCGTCGCTTCGGCCTCCCCCGCCGAGCTGGGACGAATCGAGCGGCTTCTGCTGGAGTACCACCCGGCCCCCCTCAATGAAATCCGCCAGCTATTCGCCAGTCTGGCGCATGCCGGCCTGACCGAGCGGTGGCGGCAGGATTATCAGCGCGGTGAGTCTGGCGTCGTCTACCTGAGTCGCCAGGCCAGCTGACTGTGGCGCCAACTCTGCGGCGGACACTAGGCCGTCCGCACGTGGGATTCGTGACCGACTCTTTCCTCGACGCCAGCCGAGAGCTCTTCGAGGGAGGAGCTGAGCGGCATCTCCTGTACCTGGCCACAGTGGCAAAGGGCCTGGGTGCCGAGGTCACGATCTACCAGCGCGGTCCGGACGAATGGGAGAGTACCTATCGAGGGATTCGGGTGGTGGCCCGGCCCGCCTCGCAGGTGCTGCCCGCGTGGCAGATGGCGAGACGAGCCGCGCACGATGGCTGCACCCACCTGCACTTCCAGTACTTGAACCGTGTACCGTGGAGAACCAGGGGGCTAACCGTCACGGCTACCAGTCACGGCGTCTACTGGGACATCCCCTACGTCGACCGCTACCGGAACTGGTACCCGGGCGGACTGCTGGCTGCAGTCCTACTGCCGGCGTGGCGCTGGCGTGAGCGCCATCGCTGCCTCCGGGCCGTCGGCCGCTGTGAGCGGGTCATGGGGACGGACTCCTCGCTGCTGCGGCTCGTACAGGGCAACCGCCCGGATTTGCGGCTCAGGGTTGAGGTGGTCCCGAACTTCACCGACCTTCCCGAGGGCCCCGAAGCCGGATCCACCGACCTGGAAACCCACCCCGCCCTCCAGCCCCTGCTCGCGGCGCGCCGCCGGAACGCAACCGTCGTCCTGGTGCCCCGGAACCTCTCTTTCGTTCGGGGCGGAGCCTGGCTCCCGGAGATCGTGGAGCGCACGGTGTCATACTCACCAGCTGGCGGCGCCTGTCATTTCTTCCTCACCGGAGTGTCGGTGAACGTGTCCGGTGGAGGCCAACGGTACCGCCGACTTCTTGACCAGCAGCTGTCTTCCGTGTCTGCGGAGGCACGCGAGCGGATGCACCTACTCGGCGGTGTTCCCCATGCGCTGATGAGCGCCGCATATGCGGCATCAGACATTGTCCTCATCCCCACCTTCGCCTACGAGGCCACCTCCTTGGCGGGCATCGAGGCGATGGGAGCGGGCTGCCCGGTGGTTGCGACCAATGTCGGCGGGCTGAACGACCTAGTCGCTGACCATGTCAGCGGTGTGCTGACCCCCCCAGAGCCGGAGGCGCTGGCAGCGGCGGTGGCGGAGCTGGCTCAGGACTCAGACCTGCGGGCGCGGTTGGGCGCCGAAGGCCGGCGCCGGGTCCGTGCGATGTACACGGAGGAGCACTGGCGGCGCCGGGCAGAGCGGTTCGGCCGCAGTTCGGGGTGGGCCGCCGCGGGGGAGCGGGCGTGACGGCCGTGCGTGTCCTGTTGGCCCCGGCCGGGTCACGGTTCTCGGCCGAGTCGGGGTCGGAGACGGGTTGGCTGTACGACCTCGTGACCGGGATAGTGGCCAGTGAGCCAGAATTCGAGTTCACCTGCTTCGCCGGTGGTTCGGACGGCCAAGTGCCAGAGAGGGTTAAAGTGGTAGCCATTGGGGGCTGGCGGGGGGACGAGCTGGGCGGGCTCGTGCTCCCCTTCCGGATCGACAGGGCAGCCAGAGCCGGCGTCTCGTCCGGGCAGTTCGACGTCGTGCACCACGGCCTCCCGTTCGCCGCCGGATGGTCCTTCAGTGTCCTCGGCGCCAGGGCCGCGCGTCAAGGCCTCCCGCTCGTCGTTGGGCCAGTCCAGACCCCCCTAGAGTGGACCGGGCCCGAGGAGCGAAGCGGGCAGCTCGCCGCGTTGGGTGGGCACGATGCGCGAGCCAGGTTTGCGGCGACGGCCCGCGTCGCCTTGCCGCTCTTCTCCGCAGTGTTCGGCCGGTTGTCCGCCCGGACCCTGCGGTGTGCCAGCCGGGTCGTCGCAATCAGCCCGGCGGCGCGCGAGCTGGCGATCGCAGCTGGCGTGGGGCCGGATCGAGTGGAGGTCATCCCTCCAGCGGTCCGGCTTCCTCCTGACGGGGCGCCGCCCTGGCCCAGGCCGGGCACAGCCCTGCGCATTCTGACGGCTGGGTACCTCATCGAACGCAAGGGCACACTGAATATCGTGAGAGCGGTGGCCGGACTGGCGGCCGCCGGCGAGCCAGTGGTCTTGGACGTTGCGGGTGACGGGCCGGCCATGGCCCGCATCCGAGAGGCGGTGCGTTCTCTCCCCGGCGGGAAGTCGGTCCGCCTTCACGGGTGGATGGGACGGCGCAGCCTCGCCGAGCTCTACGCCGCGGCCCACGTCTATGTCTCAATGTCTCGCGCCGAGAGCTGGGGGCACTCGGTGGCGGACGCTTTGGGGGCAGGGCTCGTGGTGGTGACCTCGGACAATGTGGGGGCTCGCGCCATGGCTGGCATGGGAGCGCCGCTTCGGGTCCTCCCGGCCTCGGACCAGGAGCACCTGTCGGACGAGCTTCGCCAGTTGTGCCGGAGCGATCTGGCTGAACTACAGCGGGAAGGCGAGTCGGGTGCCCGGTGGGCCGCCGCGACCATCGGTGTATCGGTGATCGCCGGCCGTTGGGCGAGACTCTACCGAGAGGCCGTGAGCTGCCGGTCCCTCCCATCACCGCCGGGTTGAGAAGGTGCCCGTGGACCAAGGCTCCAACCCCGGCGCCCCTGCTCCCCGCGTGGAGACCCGAGTGGTGCAACATCGCCATGTGGCGCTGGCGGTCCTGGCCGAGGCGGTCATGGTCCACCGCAGCTTTAAAAACTGGCTTCCAGTGTACTGGCTGCTCCTAGTGCGAAGAGTGCGCAACCAGCCGCCCGCTCTGCGCCTGCGGTCCCGGCAGGGGCCCATCCTGGAGACGCTGGCGGGAGATCGCAGCTGGCGAACTTGCGTCGAGGTTTCCGGCAGGGACCGCTACCGCCTGGCAACCTTGAGGCTTCCCGTGGCGGCGACCGTCGCGGACATCGGCGCCAACCTCGGCGCCCTCGCCCTAGCCGTGCGCACTGCCAGGCCCAAGGCGCAACTCTTCTCTTTCGAGCCCAGCCTCACCGCGGGTGGCATGCTGGCCCCCAATGTCGGGCGTGGCAAGCCTTTGGGCTCCAGGACCACCCAGCGCCCGGTCGCGGTGACGGGATCTGGAGCCGGCGACCTCCGCACCAGCTCGATCCAGTCCGGCACCAGAGGGGAGCCAGTCGTCAGGGAGACAGAGGTGCCGGACTGCAGCTTGGTCGCCGTACTCCGCAGTTGCCCGGACGGCGTGTACCTGATCAAGATCGGTGCGGAGGGCGCGACAGACGACATGATCTGCCCCACGCCGCCTGCAATGCTCCGAGTCGCTCGCCAGTGGGTGATGGAGTACCACCCGGTGGCTGGGCACAGCTTCGAGGAGCTGGCCCGCCAGCTCCAACTCACGGGCTTCTCGTGTTCCCGCCCTGAGCCCAGAGCCGTCCCGGGCCAGGGGCTGGCCCGGCGGGAGCTGCGCGAGGGGGCGGTGTGAGCGAGCTCCCTGGGTGGTTAGGGTGACCCACACGGTACTCCACGATGGCGGGGACAGCTGACCGGTGGGTACGAGTGCCGCGAGAAGGGCACGGGGTCGGCCCGCGCGCGAAGCCACTCCCGGAGTCGTCCCGGTTGGGGTTTGAGCGGATGCTGCCAGGAGCCTCGTCGCCGATTCATACGGTCACCCCTCCGCGCCCGACGCCATGGCGGCCGCGGGCACGCAGCAGCCCCGACCCAGCCCGGGTCGGCTGTCGCTTGGCCCGGCGACGACGAATGGAACCGGTGGTCGTGGGCTGCGTCCCAGTGACCTTCTTGGAAGGCGTTGCCGCCTTGGGCGTCGCGCAGGTGCAGGGCAGAGCCGCCGCCGCATGGTTCTTGGCCTGGTCGGCGCAGCGGCTGGAGCGAGGGTCGACTGCGGCCGCCTACCTCGCAGCCAGGCAGGGCACGCTCCGGGTGACGGATGTGGCGGCCGCCATCAGCGCAGCCGCGGCCGATCCCCGTGATCCGGACGGCCGACCATGACCCGAGGGCCCAGTTCTAGCCAACCAGCATGGCCCCTTCAAGCCCGGTCTAACTTAGTCCTAGTGGCCCCTGTCTGTCGCCTGCTTTGCAAGCCCCTCGGATCGCCAGTGGGCGGCCAGCCCACTGGGAGTGGCACGCTACCTCAGACACGATGGAGTTCACGTGGACATTGCCGGTGCGGGCCGCGCCGCCCCTTGAGAAGAGGTGGTAGCGGGCACCTCCCCCACCTACTCCCACAGCGTCCTGGCGACTTGAGCAGCTTGGTGTGCCTGCTCCACGACTGCCGGCTGGGGTCAGCCCACTACGATCCACTTTTCCCCTCGCATCCGCGCGACGACCCCCTCACGATCGAGGGCCACCTCGCCGCCGGCATTCGCGTGGTGAGCACCCTACCCACCAGCGTAAACGACGGCGTGGCCGGCGCCGCAGGCTGCGGAGTCCCTGAGGTGGCGGAAGCCACACGTATCGCACGATCGCAGCCGGCCGGGCTGGAGCCTTCGGAGCATCAGGTGCCCGCGGGGTGCGGGCAGCCACTGCAGGCCGTCGTGGCAACTCTCGAGGCGACCCTGTGAAGCCACCCGGACTGCGGCGTTCCACTGCGGACCCGCCCGCCACCGCCGAACTGTCTGTGCGAGAAGCCGGCCGACCCGCCGTCGATGTCAGGGTGGCGACCGGCCTGACGCTGTTGGCGACCGCTCTGCTGGGGCTGTGGCTGGCGCGCAACTGGCTAGCCGGCGCAGTTCGAGTGGTGGCGGTGTCGGCGGACACCGCCGACGGGGCAACCGCCGGCTGGACGCTAGCCCTCTTGGTGTGGGGCACGCTGGCCGCGGCGTTGATTCTCGCCATTCGGGCGGAGCGGAGATGGGACGGCAGTACCGGAGTCCGTGGGCCGGTTGGCGGCACACTGAGGCCAGGCGCCGTGGGGGGTTCCGTCCAGTCCGAGACAACAACGGACGCAAATTGGCCCACCTCGCGCAGGAAGACGGTTGGCTGGACCGCCGGGGGGGCGATCTTCGTGCTGGGCGTGTACCACGGGCTCCTGCTCCCCGGGGCTATCACCTGGGGGGACTGGGGCTACTTCATCAACGCCTCTGCGGTGAAGGCCTTCTTCCCCGTGCCGTCACTTTGGTCGTTCGTGGACCTCGGCACGGCCAACATCCTGGGCGGACCCCTGGCACCCGTCGAGTCCGCGATGGGCGCGATGGCCAGGCTGGGTGTCCCGTACCCCATCGTGGAGCGCCTCTGCTTCTATCTCCCGGCGGTGGTGCTCTCATATGCCGGAGCGGTGCTGCTGGCCCGCCGCGTGGGAGCTCCGGCGGCGCTGGCGGCATGGGCGGGAGCCTTCTACGCTGCCAATCCTTACGCGCTGGTACTCGTTTCGGGCGGCCAGCTCACGGTGGGGGTCGGCTACGCTCTCTTTCCCTGGGTGGCGCTGGCCGGAATCGCTCTGTGGGCGAAGGGAACCCTGCGGTCCGGGATCACCCTGGGGGCAGTGGTGGGGGTGCAGGCTTGGTTCGATCCCCGGACCGCCTGGCTCTCTGTTGCCGGGATGGCGACGGCCCTCTTGGTCCTGGCTGCCGGTGCGAGGCGGCCGCTTCTGCGGCAAGTCCGATGGAGAGCTATTGGCGCTGCCGTCCCCGTTCTCGGCCTGGCTCAGGGCCCGTGGCTGGTGCCTGCCATCCTCGCGGTACAGCCCCACCTGGCAGCGGGGTACACCACAGCGTCGGCGCTGCAAACGTTCAGCCTCATGAGTCTGGCCGACGGGCTCACGGTGTTCCACCCCTTTTGGCCCACGATGAAGTTCATTGTGCTGCACAGCGTGCCGGTGCTCTGGCTCGGGGTCCCAGTCATGGTGGCGGTGGCCCTGACCCGGGCTCCGCGCAATCGGAGCACCCAGCTGGGGGCCGCCCTCTATCTCGTGTTTGCCGCCCTGGTGTCGGGGGCGAACATGCCCTTCGGAGCGATCAACGGCTGGCTTTTCAGCCACATCCCAGGAATGGACGTGTTTCGCGACCCCTCGCCGTACTTCGGGCCAGCCGCTCTGGGGGTGGTAGTGGCCGTTGCGGCAGGGTTCTCGCCGCAACGCATGTCCGGCCCGAGGCCAGCCGCCGTACAAGGAGACCATCTCCGACGCGCCGAGCGGGCCCCGTCGCGGACACGGCGGCGCCTGGCAGGCGACCGTCTTGGCCACTCAACCCTTCCCCTTCTCGCGATTGGGATATGGGGGGTGACGCTGGTCGTGGTGAGCGGCTGGCCGGCCCTCTCTGGGGCGCTGCGTCACAACTTGGCGCCCCGTTCAGTACCGGCACGGTACGCCACGCTAGCCCGGGAGATCCTCAGCGGCCCGGACGGAGCAGTGTTGTGGGTGCCCAACACCTCGCGCTTCGCCCCTGTGAGTCCGGCGCATCCCTCGGTGTCGGCGTTCGACCTCACCGCGATGACCGGCGCCTCCTTCCCGCAAGCGCCGCAGGGGCTGTCCTGGTTGGGCGTCCCCAGCGTCGTCGACGCAATTCTGCAGCAATACGACATCCGCATGGTCGTGGTGCGCGACGACCCGGCCATCTACCGCGAACTCTTGCTATCCCCGGTGTCCACTCAGGCCGCGGCCCTGGCATCGCTGGCGGCTGTCCCCGGCTCTCACCGGACGGTTCTCCCGGGTCTCACGGTCTTCCGCCGCGGTGCGGCTCCGTACCCACTGGCGGTGTTCGGACGGTCGGCCGGGTCCCCGGCCCCGGGATCGCAGCCGGCTGGTCGAGCCGGCCCCGCAGGTCAGACACCGGGGGTGGAGTTCGAAGTCACCTCCTACCGCGCTGGGCTTCCTGGATGGCAACCAGTGGGGGACGCGAACGACTATCTCCACCAAACTCTTGCTCAGGCTGGGATCTCCGCCTCGGTAGGGGGGCGCGGCAGCTTCGTCCGGCTGACCGTGCGATATGGGGCGGTCGCACTGTCTCGTTCCCTCCCCAGTTGCCCCTCACCAGGGTTCCAGGAGTTCCGGGTGCGGTACCGCACCAGCGGCTCGGCCCCTCTCACGGCAGCAATCTTCAGTGCCACGCAGGCCTCGCCGGTCGCGGTGGTGACCCTGCCCGCGACCATGGGAAAGTGGGCGAACTCCACAAAGACGTTCGTCGTGGCACCTACACTCGCCACCTCGGCCCAGCACCTGCCCCTCACCAACTGCCTCTTGGGGCTCAGTTCCCCGCCCGCTCAGGCAGGGGTGGTTTCCGCCGTAGATATTGGGTCGCTGTCGCTCTCCACAGCACTCCCGCGCACGCCCGGTTGCACCACCGCAGCCAGTGGGCCGGCTCCCGCCTGGTGCGACCCAACCTCAGCGTCACTGGTCTTGATGGGAATCGGGGGAGACAAGATCACGGCGAATCTGCCGCGGGCGCCTGGAACCCGGTTGTTGGTCTTCTGGCAGCATTACGATCCGGGCTGGATCGCTCGCACGGCAGCGGGTCAAGTGCTCCGACATGTCAAGGTGAACGGCTGGGCCAACGGCTTTCTGGTACCGGGGGCCCCTCACACGACCATGATCCAAGTCGTGTACCAGCCCCAGCAACTCGTGGACTTCGGCTACGCCGCCCTGCTCGGCGCGCTGACCATCGTGCTGCTGGGCGGCCTGGCGGCATTCCTCCCGCGCCGCCTGAATAGGACACGACTGTAGACCACCCGTCCGCAACCAGTAGGGTGTCCCAGACCCCGTGGCGAACGCCATTGTGTTGAGCGGGCCCCCCAGTCCATCGCCCGAGCCAGCTCGCCAGGCCAACTCGCCGTGAACACCACACCCGCACCCCTCCAGCCGCGAGAACCGGCATGCCAGGTCTGAGCGTCAGGCGAAGATCCGTCTGAGCTGGTTGAGGCCCAAGACCAGGGAATCCACATCCTCTGTCCGGTTGTGCAGCTGGAAGCTGGCCCTCATGGTGGCCGCGACCCCCAACCTGCGCATCAGCGGCTGGCACCAGTGGTCCCCTGCTCACACCGCCACCCCTCCCGGTCCAGGATCGTCCCCACATCGTGAGGATGGCTGGCCACCCGCACGCTAGACTTCCCAACCTCATCCTAGTACCATCGGTCCCCATGCCCATCGGTCAGCGCGACCCTCGTCCACGCCAGACCCGCCGACGGCAACAGCCGCTGGACCTCCAAATTGAAGTCAGCGGGTTCAAGTCGGTTCGAGATCGCACGTCTTTAGAAATTCGGCCTCTTACCTTGTTGTGCGGCGCTAACAGCTCAGGCAAGTCTGCCTTCATGCAGCCCCTTCTGCTTGTCAAGCAAACCCTCGAGGTCGGATACGATCCCGGAGCATTGCTCCTTCAGGGACCGAATGTCCGCTTCGGGCGGGTGTCTGAGATGCTGTGGCACGGAAAGGCGCAGAGCGATATCAAGCAGTCTTTTTCGGTCTCCTTGCGCGACACGGACGGCGAGCGCACAGAGATCGTCTTCGCCCACGACGAACAAGCCGGCCTGAAAGTTGCCGAACTCCGCTACCAGCCACCCAATGCCCTACGTCATGGTGACGAGATCGTGCTCTACCAACGTATGTCGCACAATGATCTCGACGCCCTCCTCAAGAAGCACCCTAGCATTCGTGCCCTGCCCAATTGGAAAAGGCCTGACGACTCAACTCTGACCATACGTCGGTCGCGCTGCTTTCTGCAAGTCTCCTTTACCCGCTCCCAGCACCCTCAAGCCCGGCCGATTCCACTCTGGGACGACGCATCGTGGATGTTGGCGACCTACACCACTCAACTGCTGCATCTCCCGGGTCTGCGGGACATGCCCTTACGCCTCTATCCGTCCACACCGAGTGAGGACTTCTTTCCGGGCCTCTTCCATCAGTACGCACCCAGCATCATCGCCTCATGGATAGCCCGCCGCGACCCTCGCCTGGAGGCCCTTAACGCGATCCTCAGGAAGCTGGAGCTGACCTGGAAAGTCGACGCTACGCGAATCGACGATACTAGTGTGTCGCTTCGCGTCGGGCGCCTTCCCCGAGCGCAGGTCGGCGGTGCCCGCGACCTCGTCAACCTTGCAGATGTCGGGCTAGGTGTTTCCCAGACGTTACCAATCCTAGTGGCTCTGCTAACGGCGCGAAAGGGACAGATTGTCTATCTGGAACAACCGGAAATTCACCTGCACCCGCGCGCCCAGATCGCGCTTGGACCTATTCTGATGGAGGCCGCCCAAAGAGGCGCGCTGATCGTGTGCGAAACTCATTCACACTTACTGCTGCGGTCTATCCAGAACGTTGTGGCCAGAGCGCGCGGCCAGACTCCGCCCGTAGCGCTGTATTGGTTCTCCAGGGATGCCGATGGGGTAACCAGGGTTGACAAGCGCGAGTTGGATGCGCTAGGGACTTACGGCGACCTTCCGATCGATTTTGATGAGCTCGAGCTAAAGCTAGAGAACTCCTATCTCGACGCTGTTCAGAGGGAGTGGTAGGCACCAGTGGTCGTGGCGATCGTGGTTGACGCTTGCGTTGCCGGCAGCGCTGGAGAGGAGAGCTCGGCAGATCCATGCGCGGTCGCGTGTCGAGGCGCACTTGAAGCCATCCGGTGGGGTAACATGCAGTTTGCGTGCTCAGCTGTCCTCTTGGAGGAGTGGCGACGGCACCAATCCAAGTACGCGCAGAAGTGGCTCACAAGTATGTTTGCCCGTAGGCGGGTGCGCCACGTAGAGCCGTCAAGTCTGGGAGGGGTGCGGAAGGCGATTAGTACTCGCGGAGGCGCGTCCGCGCGCATGCTGCTAAAAGATCTGCACCTGATCGAGGTTGGGGTCAAGGCCGACCGGCGAATTGTATCCCGCGACCGGAGGGCGCGCGAAGGCTTCAGCGCCCTAGCAGCGCACGCTTCGATTCTGAAGAGGGTGCTGTGGGTTGATATCTTGGACGACGGGTGCCATGATTGGCTGGCTTCTGGAGCACCGTCTAGCGCCCGCTACGTGCTGTGAGTTCCTGGTATCCTCTCAACGGTCCCTGCCACCAATCTGGAGGGCACCCTGCCGGAAACAAGAACTGCGCCCTTCCGAGGCGACCGGGTGCTCCGTCAACCGCAGCGGAGTCCGGGACTTGGTCGCGAGCGGGGGATGCCCTCGCCGGGCGCGAAGTTGAGCTACAGCCCGCCAGTACTAGCTAGGCCTCGGGAGAACTCACGGGTAACGGTTCTTTCCTGAGGTCGGTGCCCAACCGGACCGCTGAGCCGATCAGAAGACCCGGCCGGGCCGGTGGCTGGGAAGCGGCAACCGGGA
>JAKAVU010000165.1:380-5613 GCA_021817185.1 bacterium | reverse complement strand
CCCGGATCGCAAGGTGGTGCTGCCGCCGCGCACGGAGATCGACAACTCGATGGAGTCTCTCATCCACCATTTCAAGATCAGCACGGAGGGCTTTCGGCCCCCGCCCGGCCGGGTGTACTCGGCGGTCGAGAGCGCCCGCGGCGAGCTGGGCTTCCTGATGATCAGCGACGGCGGCAACCGGCCCTACCGGTGCAAGGTTCGCGGCCCCTCGTTCAGCAATCTCTCGGCTCTGTCCTACATGGTCCAGGACGAGCTCATGGCGGACGTGGTGGCGGTCATCGGGTCGATAGACATCATCCTGGGCGACGTCGACCGCTGAGCCCAATCTCAGCAGGGGACTCCCGCCCGCGGCGCTGAGGTGGTGGGTCCGAATCCCGCCATGCGGGTCCGACGATCGTGTAGACGGAGCGTTGCATTGTTGGCCAGCGCCGGGCCTGGCATGCCGCGGTAGCTGCTCATCCAGCGCCCTCCGGAAGCGTGGCAACCGGCGCGCGAAGTTGCCCACAGGATTCCACTCGATGCGCGCCTTGAGGGCAGACCTCTAGACATCGAGGGTGAGGTGCTGGTCCACGGCGCCTGGGCAGGACACCGCTGAGACTGTCAGCCTGAAGTGGCTGGACGTGTCCCCCGGTCCACGATTTCGGTGGACAACTGGTTGGCATGATGAGCGGATCAACCAGGAGGAAGAACGATGACCGAGAGACGTCGGCGGCTGAGTGGTGAGGGCGGGACAGTCGGCGAGGGGGGCTGGTGGTGTTTCCGGCGAAAGATCGAGGTAGTGATTCGGGTGCTCCGGGGCGTTCCTGTCGCGATGCGTACGTTCGTTTTGGCCTGCATCGGGCGAGTCTTGGACGCGTGGGGATCGGGGTCGGGGTTTGAGGAGGCATGGTGGAAGACTCCCAGAGCAGCAGGGATGGCAGCCAGGCGGCGGTCAACTTGACGCTTGTGCGTGAGCGGACTGGCGTTGGTGGAGAGGCCGCGAGTTGTGGCTAGGCAGAAGGAGTCCAGCAGCAGCTCCCGGTCGACCGGGCCCGGTCTCCAGTACCTCGACCCCAACTCCTCAGTCAGCTCACATCGCTCCCGGATGGATGTGGGCCCTGCCCCCTCTCTGCCCCTCTCCGCGGGCGCTCGGTGTCATTCCTTGGTGAGGGAACGATCACCCCGGGGTTCGGCGCTCGCGACCCAATGCGAGGCGTTGACACGATTTCAAGTCGCGCCTAGTATCTGGACCAGTTGATCGAAGGCAAGTAGGGAGAAGCCAATGAGTCGCGCCGACAACGGCAGTGGGCTGTGTCGTCGACTGGTCCTGCTCGAGGAGCAGCTGAAGCTGGCGGCTCAGAGGAGGCCGATTGTGGATGAGGCCCGGAGACTTGCACGAGAGCGACGTCGGACCAAGTTGCGCGGGATCGGTGTCGAGGTAGCGGTCGCCCTGGGTCGTGGCAGAGATGGCGAGGTGGGCACGGACACTTACCCCGCCGGCAAGTAAGCCAGAGGATCGGCGCTCGTTTTCGGACTTCGGCCGTAGTGTGCCTGCGCCTTTCAGGGACTCTGGGGCGGCGCAGCCGAGAACTCTGAAGCTGCAGGGCGCCCAGTGGCAACGGTCATGTCCCGTTGTTGGGGCAGTTCGCACCGCCGAACGAGGCGCTAATCCAGTGTGCGGGGGCCCGCTCGCAGCGCTTTGGGAAGAACCACGACGGCCTCCAGAGCCGCCAGGATGAGCAGGGCGGAGGCAATTCGAGGGACGAAGTCTGCCAGATGTGGTGGGCTGGTGAACAGCCAGGCGATGAGCAGGGGAACCCCGATCCCGGGCACCAGGGCGAAGCTGCGGTCGCGCGCACCCATGCTGTAGTAAACGAGCAGGTTGACCAGTGTGAGCCCGGCTATCCCGAGGCTGAAGAGCAGCAGCAGGGTGGAGTCCGACTCATAGCGGTGGCCGAGCACCAGGCCCAGGAGCGGCCTCGAGAGGGCGGTGTAGCCGACCACGACTACCAAGTCGATTCCCAACAGGACTGCACCGGTCTGCAACAGCAGCCGGCGGCGCCGGCCCGGGTCGACGGCCGCCGAGATCCGGGGGTACATGACGGCGCTGAGGCTGCTGGTGCCGAAGAAGAGGATCTTGCCCATGATGGAGAGGCCGGAGTAGAGGCCGGCGCCGGTCGGGCTGAGCACGTGCCGGGCCGCGACCACGTCGATGTTGTTGAAGATGGGAGCGGTGGCGGCGCCGGCGAGGACGGTGCCATCCACCAGAGGGCGAGGGTGAGCCGATCGTGGAGACCCGGGGAATGGCGCATGGCGCGGGTAGACGGCGGAGCCGAGCGCGCCGGCCACCGACGCCAAGGGAACCGCTGCCGCACCCAGGCCGAAGTTCAGCAGGATCACTGCCAACACCACCATGGTGCCGCCGTAGAGCAGGAAGTTGACGGCCAGCCGGCCGAACTCACGAGCGCCCTGGAGGTAGCCGCGCTGGGACCCGCCCAGAGCCGCGATCGGGCCCGCGACCACCGTCACGACCAGCACCCAGGGGTCGGGAAGGTGAAGCAGGATGGCCAGCCCAACATCGACCGGAATCATGGTCAGGCCCAGGCCCAGCCCGATCCGCCATCCGCTGCGGCGGAGCCTCATCCAATGGGACTGAGGAGGATCCCCTAGGGCCGCTGCGGCCGCGACCTCCCGGGCGCAGCCGGCCGCCACCACGTACGAGGTGGTGTACAGGAGATTGAGAACGGCGACCACGGAGGTTGACTCTCCGTTGGCAGCCGGGGTGAGGTGGTGGGCTCCATAGGACTGGGCCACCAGGACCCCGGCTCCGGATCCGCCGATCCCGATGAGGTACAAGAAGTTGTGCCGGACGGTGGTCATGGCAGCGAGCTTGTGGAACTTCGCGAAGCGCCCCCGGCGCTCGGTCCCGGCTCCCTCGCGCTGGTCGGGTCGGGGGGGTGATGGCGGTCCCATGGGCGCTAATCCTGCGGCATCGGGGCCGTCGCGAGCGCGCCGGGTGCCCTCGGCCGGGTGGGGTGGATTGGTAAAGTGGGGTTCGGAATGAGCAGGGGCAAGTGCAAGCGCGCCCGTCGCTGTTCGGGGAGAGAGCTTGGAGCTTCCACCTCCGACCGGCGCGGAGACCCGCTGGGTGACTGAGGCGGCAGCCGGGTCGGGCCGGCTCAGTGACGCGACCCTGACCCGCATTCGGGAGATGGAGGCTCGGTATCCCTCGGCCCGTTCGGCCGTCCTGCCCGCGCTCTGGGCGGTTCAGGACGAGCTCGGATACCTCCCCCCCTGGACGCTTGAGGTCGTGGCCCAGGAGTTGAAGCTGTTGCCCGGGGACGTGGAGGCGGTCGCGACGTTCTATTCGATGTACTTCAACCACCGGCCGGGGAGACACGTGGTCCAGGTGTGCCGCAATGTGTCGTGCGGCCTGCGCGGCTCCGACGATCTGCTGGCCCACCTCCAGGCAGAACTCCACCTCGATGAGGAGGGGAACAGCCCCGACGGAGCGTTCACCATCGAGGGCACGGTCGAGTGCCTGGGGGCGTGCGGAGGTGCGCCGATGATGCAGGTCGACCGCTTCAGCTACGAGAACCTGACCCCACAGAGCGCATTGGAGGTGCTGGAGAAGGTGCGGGTGCAGACCGACGGGAGCGGGGGGGCGAGGTGAACGAGCTGGTGCTGACACGCCATCAGGGGGCACCCGGGCTCACCACCCTGGCCGGGTATGAGAAGGTCGGCGGTTACCAGGCGCTGCGTCGGGCGATCGCGATGGGGCCGGAGGCCATCGCCGCCGAGGTGAAGGCGTCTGGGCTGCGGGGCCGGGGTGGCGCCGCCTTTCCGACCGCCACCAAGTGGGGCTTCCTTCCCAAGGACAGCTTTCCGCGTTACCTCTGTGTCAACGCCGACGAGTCGGAGCCGGGCTGTTTCAAGGACCGGGTGCTGATGGAGGAGTACCCCCACCAGCTACTCGAGGGGGTTCTCATCTCCGCCTTTGCCCTCAAGGTCAACCACGCCTTCATCTATATCAGGGGCGAGTACCGCAGCCAGCGCGAGCTGCTGGAGCGGGCGGTCGGGGAGGCCCGTCGGGCCGGCTACGTGGGGCGCAACATCCTGGGATCAGGGTGGGATTGCGAGCTGCTGGTGCACGGCGGGGCGGGAGCCTACATCTGTGGGGAGGAGACAGCGCTGCTTGATTCCCTCGAGGGGCGGCGCGGTCAGCCGCGCCTGAAGCCGCCCTTTCCCGCGGTGAAGGGGCTGTATGGCCAGCCCACCGTGGTCAACAACGTTGAGACGTTGTCGAATCTGCCCTACATCGTCTCGGAGGGCGGCGCCAAGTACGCCGCCCTCGGGACCGAGGCCAGCCCGGGCACACGACTGTTCTGCGTGAGCGGGCATGTGGAGCGACCGGGCACGTTCGAGGTGCCCATGGGCAGGACCACCTTCCGGGACCTTCTGGAGATGGCCGGTGGGGTGTGGCGGGGAAGGCAGATGAAGGCGATGCAACCCGGGGGGGGGTCGATGCAGATCCTGGGTCCGCAGCATCTGGACCTGCCCCTGGATTTCAAGGCGGTGGCGGATGCCGGGTCGTCCTTGGGAGCCGGCGCGCTCGTGATCATGGACGATTCAACCTGCCTGGTCAATGTCGCCATGCGCCTGGTCGACTTCTACCGTCATGAGTCCTGCGGCAAGTGCGTGCCCTGCCGCGAGGGCACCTACTTCGAGAGTGAGCTGATGCATCGTCTCGAGGCTGGCATTGCCAGCCGGGCCGAGCTGGCCAACCTCGCCGACATCTGCGCCAACATGGATGGCCGTTGCTTCTGCCCGCTGGGGGACACCGCCACCTGGTTCGTGATGTCGGCCTACCGGATGTTCCCGGAGGAGTTCGAGAGCCATTGCGGAGCCGGGAGCTGTCCCGTCCGCGAGTCCGTGGCGGTGGCCGTCTAGGTGGCGCAGAACGCGGCCACGGAGCTGGTGACGGTCTCGGTCGACGACCGCACCGTGCAGGTGCCGCCGGGCACTTTGGTCTGGGATGCCTGCGAGAAGGCGGGTGTCTTCGTCCCGGTCTACTGCGCCCACAAGAAGCTGGAGCCGGTGGCGGTCTGTCGCATGTGCCTGGTGGAGGTGGAGGGAACTCCAAAGCTCCAGCCGGCGTGTGCCACCAGGGTGGCCCCCAACATGGTGATCCGCACCGCCACCGAGCAGGTCCGTAAGTTCCGCGACGGCAACCTGGAGTTCCTGCTCATAGATC
>JAKAVU010000165.1:0-370 GCA_021817185.1 bacterium | reverse complement strand
CTTCACCCAGCGCTACGGTCCGGGCCGCACCCGCACCAGCATCACCGAGAAGGTGCATTTCGACAAGGCGATCCCACTGTCGGACAAGATCTACCTGGATCAGGAGCGCTGCATCCTGTGCTGGCGCTGCGTCCGCTACTACGAGGAGATCACCGGGGAGCGGGAGATCGTCCTGCAGGAGCGGGGCGTGCACACGGTGGTGGACACCTTCGAGCGGCGTCCCCTCCAGAGCCAGTTCCAGGGCAACCTGCCGGAGATCTGCCCGGTGGGTGCGCTCACCCACGCCCAGTACCGCTTTCGAGCTCGGCCGTGGGATCTGCGGCGCACCGCCAGTGTCTGCTCCCACTGCAGCTACGGCTGCAACCTGTTC
>JAKAVU010000164.1 GCA_021817185.1 bacterium | reverse complement strand
CTCACGGTGCCCCTCTCGGTTCACCGCCGTCGCCACCACCGTGGCCACGTTGACGATTCTCCCGCCCTCCCGACAGCGCTCGGTGAGGGCGTCGAGCCACAGGTACGGGTACGGGCCCTGGTCCAGGGGGCGGCTGCGGAACTCCTCCACCACCTGGTCCAGGCTCCGGCACAGTTCCGAGACCTGGGACTTCGAGATCCGCTCGATCCCCAGCTGCCGCACCAGCCCCTCCACCCGCCGGGTCGAGACCCCAGCCAGGTACGCCTCGGTCACCACCGCCACCAGCGCCTTCTCAGCCCGGCGCCTGGGCTCCAGCAGCCAGTCCGGGAAGTAGCTCCCAGAGCGCAGTTTGGGGATCGCCAGCTCCATCGTCCCCACCCTCGTGTCCCACGGCCGCAGCCGGTACCCGTTTCGGGCGTTCATCCGCTCCGGACTCCGCGCCCCGTACTCCGCCCCGCAGATCCCCTGCGCCTCAGCCGCCATCAGCTGCTCCACCACCTCCTGCAGCAACTGCCGAAGCAGTTCCGGGTCTGCCCCTTCGAGCTTCTTGCCAATCCACGCCGAAGACTCCATGCTGGTACCGGCCATTGGGCTCCTCCCTCAGGTGTTTCATCCACTTCCTGAAGGATGCCCGATGGCTCTCTGCTTTCTGCAAGGCCCCAGCTCCCGGACCTTCGTACACCACGATCGTGGACGCTAACGACGGCCCCCTCGCCGACCGGGACAGGCTGGCACGGAGGACTGGGAATTGGACCGTGGCGGTGAGGGGTCAGGAGAGAAGGGGGACGAGCGCGTGTCGCTCGTCGCGGGCGTTGCCGCGGCTCCGGTCCCCGCCGGACTCACAGCTGAGCCACACAATCCGATCACGGGATCTCGGGCTTCCCCGCAGCCTTGAGCTTGGCATTGAGGGCCTGCTTGCGAACGGCCGAGGTGGCTGGCTGCACGATGAGCTCGTCGAACAAGCGGTCGAGCAGATCGAGCGTCCACTCTGCTTCGCCTGGCTCCACGTCCAGCACCATACCCGTCTGGGTGTCCTTCAGGGGGTGGGCGGCGAAGTTCCCAATCTTGCGCACGGCATCCAATTCCCCGGCTAGCCGCGCCGAGATCAGGCCGGTCCCGCTCAGCTCCTCGATCTCGTCGACAAGGTTCGGGCGCTGGATATGAGTCACTTGACGAATGGTGTTCTGGAGACAGCGTCGACTGAGAGCGGCGCTTGCCTTCGGACTCACGTCGAGAACCGCGGCAGATTCTCTGTAGTCACCTGAAAGTGACGGGGGCACCTCCGGGGCCAGGGGTCGATTAAAGGACCGTGGAAAAACGACCCACCGCTCCGTGTCGTCGCTCATGGCGACCGGCTGTGGCGGAACGATCCTTTGGGGGAAGTATGTGCCCTTCCCTTTCAGTATCGCTACAACCAGCCTTTCACACGACGGGCAGGCAAAGACCTCCAGAACAATCTCACCACCGTCGGCAGAGTCAGTACCTACCGTGGTCCAGCTGCCGGCAGGACGGAAGACCACGACCGAGCAATGTGGACACTTTACCGACCCCCGTACGGATAGGGGCACTGAGGTTACTCCGTGTCCCGTCAGCCAGCGTCCAACTTGGGCGTCTCCGCCGCGTCCGGGCGAGCGGCCCGTGCAGGTCGACCTCGGCCGACGGTCAGGCCGGCCGCCGAAGCCTTCACGACGGCATCGGGCGGAAGTCGATCTGAACCCGCCTGCCTTCGGCTATACCAGCGGCGAAGCCCTGTAGGTTAGCCTCGGGCCAGCCCCAGCCTTGCCGCTCATTCTCCGCCCTCAGGGCAGCGTAGATCTCGCCTTCAGACTTCCCTTGAAAAGCGTCGGCCAGTTCGTCCAGCGCCCGTTGCATGTCGGCGCCTCGCTGATCTATTCCAGACTGGGCTGCGGCCTCGACCGTGTTCCGGAACTTCTCTTCGTCGAATTGGGTGGTGATCCCAACCTTCATGGCGAACTCCGATCTCGAACTGCCTAGGGCCAGCGATTGGTACAAAAGCGATCTAGGTGAGCTTGGCGACGACCTTCGGCGCCGCGGCCACTACTGCCCTCAAGACAGCGGTCAGGACGACCACGGCCGCCAGCTGGGCAAGCCAGCCCACTCTCCGAGTAGGATAGCACAGTTGATGCTCGTAGCACAAGATAGGCCGCGCGATGGTGGAGGAGACCACTATATACCGGGCCCAGCGCAGACTCAAGCAGTCACCGCCTCCTTTCAGAGCCTCAGTCACCGTCTGACCCAGCCTCTCGCCCCATGTCCCAGCCAAGCCTGCCGAGGTACGGCTCGAGGTTACTACCTCCTTGTCACGGGCAAGTGCCCGAGGTGCCGCACTAGCCTTGCAGTGACCCTCGCGCGAGTCGCAACTGGTACTAAGCCGGTAGAAATACCCGACGACCGGCTGCTATTGCTGGGGCCGTCGGTGCCGCCATCGGAGCCGGGATCCTGATTAACTCTGGCGCCAAGAATGCGGGAGGCCCCCAGCCGCCCAGTTTATGGCCAAGCCTCTCTCTGCGTAACATGGCACCCTCGAAGTCACGACGGTGAGCTGGAACCCCCAGCGCAGCCGGCCTCCCACGCTTCCCGACGGAAGGAACTACCTGGCGGCGATCTGCCGTCGCGGCCACATCGAGGCGTCCATCCTCAAAGGACCCTTAGCGCCGCGATGCGGCCGGTGCGGCGATGAGATCCTAACGGCTTGCCAGTCGTGCAACTCCCCCCTCAGGGGCAGCTACGTCGGAGTCGCCGCAGTAGGCAGAGCGCCCGACAACTTCTGCTGGTCATGTGGAGCCCCCTACCCATGGGCGAATCGCCAAGCGATCGTCTACCACATAGAGAATCTACTGAAGGAGGACGAGACCCTCGGCGAAGGGGACCGTCGGACGCTGCGTGAACAACTGGCGAGCCTAAGTCAGATCCCGTCCGAAGGGAAGGCTGCCGAGCGCGATCAAGTAGCGGCGCTGAAGTCCCTGCGGAACCTAGCCCCAATGATCTGGGATAAGGCTGTGCCGCTGGTCACCGCCATCGCAACGGCTGAAATCAAACGACAGCTAGGTCTTCCTCCGGCGTGAGCTGCACTCCGCCCGTCGACGTGAAGGGCGACTGGGCGGCAGGGACCCTTGCGCGCATCCCTGAGCCGGGTCGCTCCGAATTGGTGCGGCGCCTAAGCACACAGTTCACCACCACCTACCACGAACTGTGTGTTGCAGCCATCTTACAGAGCGCAGGCCTGTGCCCTGAGTACGAGGTCGACATCAATGGCAGCACCCCGGACTGGCTGGTGAGAGACCTGGCTCCAATGATCGTAGAAGTTTGGACACGGCAGATCCCTGAGGAGGTGAGGAGTCGTGATCGGCGTTGGAACATCCTTCGGGAGAGGTTGGCCAGTATCCCTGTTGCGGTGTGGCTCCATGTCCTGAAGACACCCGGTGAGATTGGCTCCCCACCCGACTCACTTCAGGTAAAGCAGATTGAACAGGGGTTGAAGCACTGGTTGCTCAGTACCGCGAATCCTCCTCTGCCTGGAGCCGTAGCCGAGGTCGGAGACTTCACCTTCCGGCTGGGCGGTCCCGCTCCAGGAGCCCGCACTCTGATCCACACTCCTACTGCCGGAGCGGTGGTGACCACCGACACGGTCCTGACCAATCTCTACTCGAAGGTCGGGCGGTACCGATACCTTGCAAACAAGCTCGACCTGCCCCTGCTGGTAGTGGTCGCCGGCGAGAAGAACTCCGCGATGGACATCGGGATGGTACAGAACGCTCTTAATGGCGTGGGTAGCATGTCCATGACTGTGGATCCGCTCGCAACGCCCGGTCAAGCTGTCCGCATGAGGATCAAGAAGTGGACAACAAACGTCCCCGCTCGATTTGACCCCGCGCTTACGGCCGTTGGCTGGGTTCAGATCGGGGAGACCGACCCGGGCACACTCACTCTGATTGGCGTTCCCAGCGCGGCCCGTCCGCTGCCCGAGATCACCAGCCCCTTGATCAAGATCGGGCCGTCGATCGCCGGATCGCCAGAGTAACTCCTCGTCCCGTCCTGCTCTTCAATCTGCCTGACCCGGTCAGTGCTCGGCGCCATCTACATCCCGGTGGATGCCAAGAGCCCCGTCCAAGAGTTGGGTCCACGGAATAGGCGGAACACCGCCGCCCTGCTAGCGGGCCCGTGAGCCTTTAAGGGTAGAGGCCCGACAGCGCCACGAGACATCATCCGACAACGGCCTCCCGCACCGCCTATACTTCGGGCCGCGATGACCTCCGTCAGCTCGGCGACCAGCCGCGCTATCTACGACGATGCCCAGATCGCCTATCACGACGGAACGCACCCCTGCCACGTCTTCGCCGACCTACAGCCCGAGGCGGACCCCCTGGAAAATCAAGGGTGGATGCTCCCGATCCCCTTCCTGGGCGCCAGTGCGGATCAGAGGCTTGTGTTCCTCGGGCTGAACCCCAGCTACTCGAAGGCCGATCCAGACCCGCGCATTGGCAGCTCGTACGAGGACTGGGACCGCTGGGCCCGGGACTACTTCCAAGCCACACCGCAGCCATGGCCTGAGCTCTATGAAAGGTACCAGCGGATCGGAGAGGCAGCCTTCGGGCCCACCTTTGAACTGGGGCGCGATGCCATCGTCTTGGAGTGCATCCGCTTCCGCAGCGCGGCCGGAGAAGGGACTACTGGACGCGAATCGACCTCCGTCTGGGAACACGAGATGCCCATCACCAAGCAACTCATCGAGGAAATCCGTCCCTCTGTGATTGTGACCATCGGGACCTCCCCGTTCGGAGCGGTTCGCGGGATGTTCCCCAATCTGGAGCCGCGGCTGACGAGGGACGTCCGCCTTCGCAGATACGAGTTCCAGGTGTTCAGGACCGACTCATCTTGGGGACCGGTGGCGGTGATCCCGAGCCGACATCTAACGGGAGTCTGGGGAGACCCGACAGTTCCGATTGCCCGGCTCGGCGCCGCCATTCGGCAGGCGGTCAGCGATCGCGACCGGGTTGGATAGAGTGGTCAAGCGCAGTCGCCGTACCTTGGCCACTACGCTCTTCGTCTACTCGGTTGCAGACGCTAACGACTGGAAGTTCCTTGGCACCATTTCCAGGGAGTTGAACGGACGCATCACCTGCGACCCCGAGTCTCTCTCTGGCTTGCTGAACCGGCCTAGGTTAATGGGCCTTGACCCAATGATGTTTCTAGATGGCTGGAGCAACGGATACATTAGCATCACTCGCCGGCAAAGAGCGTGACTCCCGCGCGCAACGCTGGCCGACCACCTCGGTTCAGCGCAATAGGTCATCTTGTCGGTGCGGAGAGTCTCACCAATGTTTGAGGCTCGATTCCCAGCCACGATCGGGGTACTCGATAGATCATTGGTGATCTCAAACTTCAACCCCCGGGAAGAGTTCGTCGACGCCTACCCCTCGCAAGCTTTCCGCTGGCATATAGGGGGTCTGGCTGCCGGAGCCGACGCGAGGCTGCTCGGCCGCCTGCCCAAGCTCTTGATAACGACAGTTATCGACGCCTACAGCACTCTGCAGGCCTAAGATGGACTCCTGACGCGAGGAGGCGAGCGTGAGGGCCATCAGTGTCCGACAACCCGGCCACGACCCTCACAGGTGTCGGCCAGT
>JAKAVU010000163.1 GCA_021817185.1 bacterium | reverse complement strand
GGCGGGCAACGCATCCCACCTTCCGCCTGGCGGCTAAACTGGGAGGCGGCCCGCATGGCTCAATTGGTTAGAGCAGGGGACTCTTAATCCCAAGGTTCCAGGTTCGAGTCCTGGTGCGGGCACCACGACAGTTGCAGCTAGAGTTGCAAAGTTGCTCCTGAACTCAATTCTGAGGGCCAAAACCGAGGGCTGAAGTCAGCCTAACGCTCGTCCCGGGGCAGCTTGCACGCTCGGAAGCGGGCCCGACGGAGCTCTCGGATCGAGTTCAGCCTGAATTCGGGCACAGTGAAGCCTACCGCTGGGGGAGGCCTCGAATCAGCCGGCTGTTGTCAGACCGCTGGAGGCGGTGAGAGCGCCATCGGAGGTGGCGCTCCGGAAACCGGCGCTGGCGTCCGGCGGCGCAGCCGAGCCCCGGCGATCCGGCTCGCCATCCCACGGCCGCTGGTCAACTTGGTCTTGTACTTGCGGCGCCCAAGCTTCCCGGAGCTGGTGAAGACCCTAACCCAGGTGATCAGCTGAACCACCCCGGGAAAGCTGGAGGCTACGCCCTCGCAATCAGAATCGCACAGGCCAGGCCTCCTAGCCAGCCAAGTCCAATCAGGACTGCCACTCCACGGTTTGTCCTCCGAATCCATCGATCTCGAGCTTCTGGATCCCGCGGCCCAGATACCAATGTGAATCCAGCGCGTCGCCCCAACCGACCGCCGATTGTGCACGACGCGCCCACCGCGAGGCCAACGACGATCCCGAGAATAGTTGTGGTTACGTGGCCACCCCAGATCATGGGAAGTCTCCTAGCTCTTGTGGGGCGACCCCTTCCAAGTAGTCCGCGTGACCTGGACCGTCAAACGGGGTCCCGTGACTGGGTGAAGAAGTAGGCGTTGCTGCCCCCTCGGGATGCCTGCGCTCACCCAAACACTGAGGGCCGGGCGACGCCCAGAACATCGGCGACGACCTCTACGCGTTGACCGCGCCCAATCGCCTGAACCGCCCTCGGCTGCTCGGCGTAGGCTGCCCGGCGGTCCAGTCTTGGCACCCCCCAATTATCCTGCCACCATCCCAAATAGTCCAGAAACCAACGAGCGGCTAGAATCCCGGTCAGTGTTTCCGCTTTGCCCGCTCGATGGCACGGTTCCACCCAGAGGGCGATGGGCCACTCCCGTAGCCTTCGAGGTCGTATCCGAGATGCTCCCTGACATACTCGTGAGCCAGCTTGTCAGCTCTGCGTCCAATTCGAGTGCCGACGACCGCGACCCAAGCAAACATAACTCCGCACAGAATCGCAAATAGCCCTGGGATGCCGCCGCCGGTTGCCTCGGCCCATCCCGAAAACCCGACGCAGGCAAACACTAGGCAACCACCCAAAAGCCTCGTGCTGCTTGCGATACCTTTTAGCTGAGCAGCGCTCGGCCCGATGATCGGCTCCAACTCGCGTGTGACTCTTCGCGTATGGCCGGGGAAGCGAAAACGGGAACTGAATACCTGGGTCACGGCAGGAGAGCTCCTCTGTTTGGTAGGCCCACCACCGCTCCCGAGGAGTTAGTCATCAGCCGGGGCGAGCCCAACCGCTCCTGGGACAGGTAGATGGCACTGCCCGAGCCCGGCACCTGCTCTGTCGGCCGACCCCCGGGGCCGCACACGTAGTCAACGGTCCCGCTGAGGGGAACCCAACAACCAATGACTCCCCTCATAGGTGCCACCGCTGTTGCTTCTCCGCGACTTGCCGTTCATGCGCGCGCTTTGCCCGTTCGATCGCGCTCTCCCACGAGGAGCGCCGGAGCACGAACTGATTTGGCACCAGAGTCACCGGGTGACCCAAGGCCTCGCTCACATGCTGTGACGCGGCACGGTTCATCCGCCTGCCCATCACGACCGTCCCAGCAAAGAAGCCGAGCCACGCCAAGGCCGCTACAGCCAATGGGACCGATAGGATCGTGGGGCCACGTCTCTCCAACCAGATTCCGCACACGACGAAGACGACACCAGCGACCACAGCGCCTTGAAGGTCGCGGTAGGCTATGGCGGCCAATCTAGCCGCTTCTGGCCCCACAAGATCTGCCACCTCCTGGAGCCGAGCAGTGTGGTGTCGGCGGTACGCTTCACACATGGCACCTCCGCCTCATTGGTGCCCGCTTTTCCTTGATCCTCTGGCTTCTCCCAAAACCAAGTGGCCACCATCGATGGAGCAAGAACAGACTCTTGGCAAGAGCTGCGAAGGAACCCATGAGTTCAACGACTGGCGAAGCCGGGCCGACCAAAGTCGGTCGCAAAGGCCCTCCACTCGCTGCCATCGCGACCGTTACCCTCCGGGCTGCCCCGCTTTCTGTGCCAAGCTCGGTCTGCGTCGGGCCGTGGGCCCTGGCCCAACTACCCATCCGACCCATCCGTCCGCCCATCTCCGGCCTTAGCCTCGGGATGCTCCTGCCAGTAGCGCTGCTTGGCTCGTTCGATGGCTCGTGCCCAGTCCTGCGGGTTGATGCCCCCACCTCCTCCGCGGACCTTGATTGGGAACCCAAGGTCCGCACTTAGCTTGGCGTTGGCTAGGCGGCTGGCCTTGAATGCCCAATGGAAGAAGAGCACTACTCCAGCAACCATCATGCCTCCAAGAGTCCAGTCTACCGCACCCAGAGCCACGGAGAGTGTACCGTGCGTAAGGCCAACGCAGATTGCTAACAAGATCCCAACAACAAACGGAATCACCGAAAACTTGAGCACCCATGCCGGCCGTTGTGCGTACTTGAAGGCTTCCTCGCCAATGAGGGGAACGAGTTCAGCTCTGGCCAGTCGCACCTTCTCTCGATTGATGCTGTTCCACGCGCTGGTCTTGTAGGCACTAGCGGGCATGGCTAACCCCCTTGCCCCGGATCTTGGGGGTGCTGTCGCCGATACTCCCCCCAACTCTCCTGCTTTCGGTCGAGCCCCTGCTTATTGCGGAGGTCCGCAGTGGCCTTCTTCTCTGTCTTCTCACTCTCGGCTGCCAAGCGTCGGTGGGGCGCCGTCGGGAAAACTGCCAATGCACCACGCAACAGCCGAGCGTTGCCTCGGTAGGCCAACCCGGTGGCCTCTTCGCCGACCAAGGCGGCGATCTGGTCGCGTTTGGTCATGCCTGCTTGTCCTCACCATGGCTCTGCCCGTACCCAGCGCAACACCCCTCCGACATGCTGTGTCCCCGAACTGTAGACTTCTGGTCTCCGCCTACACTGTGAGCTTCCATGTTTAGCCTCGCTCGCAATCGTGCCCCATCAGGGGAGGCTTGTCAAATGAGAGGGGCGAGGGGCGTGGAGTCCGGGGCCGAACCGGTGAGAGATCCTGACGGCGCCTCGATGCTCCTGAGGGGATTCCGTTTCCCAGATACGTGAATTACTGAGAGGGGGACACTTAGGAGGCATTGATCGGGGACCTGAGCCCGCTGACCTCTCCCGACGCCAGGGATCGCGTCGGGCTCCGCGGTCGAAGCCCGACACGACACGGCGCATCTGGAGATAGGCCGCCCGCCTGCCGCTGTATTATGGCGGGCCATGATTAGGTCAAGTCTTGACTCTCGGGTCCGGCGAGCTCAGATCTTGGTCTTATCATGTATGGTGGCAGAAGACGTAGTCGGAGTTGTCGCGCTCCTGATGATCCATCTGCCGCTGCCGCTCCTGGCGGGCATCGTGGTGGCGTACTCAGCAGTGAATCTTCTCTTTGCGTGGTCTCTGCCCGGCATGATGAGGCGCGGAGAACAAAAGCGGCTAGGAGGCAGTGATCCCCTGGAGTACCGGAGCCATGGAGGGTCTCGTAGCAGGAAACCATGATCGCTGGCCTGATCCTGAAGAATCCTGATGGGTCCTTGACGGGAAGTGGGTGGTTTGTCATCGCAATGGGTGCTTGGATGGCGATTGGTGGTGTAATGCACATCTTCAACTACCTTCCCAAGTCGTGGCGTATGCCACCGCAGATACCCAGATGGGCGCAGGTGAGCTTTGGCCTGGCCGGCGTCGGGATTGGACTCTGGTCCGTTTCATCGACGCTTCTGGCTGGCCCTGGGCTGGTAGGTGGCGCTACGACATCGCGCCCTTCGCATGCTCCGGCCGCCTTCCTCTATTCGGTCGCGACGATCGGCCTGATGTGTTGGATTGGCGGGGTTGTAAGTATGTTCGCCAGCTTCTCGCCGTATCTTCGCTGGCGCGCCCTAATCAAGACTCGAGATGGGCTGCCAGGCGTCTGGACTTTCACCTTCGACCCGACTGCTCAAGTCGAGATCTTTGTGCGCCTCTTTTCCCGCAAGCCAGACCCTGATCCTTTGGTCGAAGCGGCACGACAAGCCGCAAGACGGTGGCTGCTACGCTTTCTGAAGTTCGGCGGCGCCTTCTGCGCGGTCTTGCTGATAGGAGCGCTCGCCGCGTCCGTCTGGCCGTGATAGCCCGCGTCCAGCACCGGTGCTGAATGACTCTCCTTGTAACAACCCTGGTGGGGTTGTTGCAAAGCTCGGATTCGAACCTCTGGCCAATTCTGCTGGCCCCGACTCTGGGCGCTCTCGGATCGTGCTTGTACACGCTGCTACCGGTCTTCTGTACACAGCCCCACTTCACGCCGAGCCTGATCCTGGCACAGGCACACACATGACAAGCCGAGGCAAACAAGGGCGTGCCCAGGGCGACTCGTCCAGGGCGAGGTAGCCCGGGCTGCCGGGCCATGGCACCTGCTCTATCGGCACCCTCTCAGGGCCGGACACGTAGTGCCTCGCACGCGAAGTAGCTCGCATATAGTCTGAAAGTGGATTATGATCGTCCGATGGCCAAGCATCCCTACCCGCCGTCCATGTTTCCGCTGATGATCGCGCGATCTTGACCACGTGGCGGCACAGCCGCGCCCTTCCCCACACTTGGTCACGCGTCATCCGTCCCCTGCCTCTCTCTCCGGCGCCTTGCTTGAATGAGCCCCCGCGCTCCCACGAGCCACAGTACGAATCCCCCTCCCCCAAGCACCGCGGCCACGCCGGTGGGAAGGAACCTTGCCAAACCTGTGACTAACGCAGCACAGAGGAGCGCCCCCCCAATGGCGGTGACATTCAGGGACCGTCCAATGTGCGAAGTGCCGGTACTCTGACCGGTCACAGGCAGCCCTCCAGATCCCCCCGTGGGACTGCTCACCCGCTGGCGCTCGTTCCGCCGCAGCAGAACTGCGCGGCGCACCTCTCGCAGGCACACCGTAGCCAGCAGAAGGCCCGCTGCCCCCAATCCCAACGCCGCGCCGACGGGAATCGCCCTGATTAGCCCAGCAATCAGCGCCGCGACGACGATAACCGCCCCAACCAGTGCCGAGTAGGCGAATGCCCGGATGGCCACCGAGTAACCAGACTCGCGATCCACCATGTCAGCGCCCACCTGACCTGCGGCTATTGGACGTCACGGATCCCCCAGTGATGGCGCGGAAACCCCACCAGACACCGGCTGGGCGGTCGTGGGAGCGCAGCGCCGGGTTCGCAGCAAGCCAAAGCAGTGCGTGTGACTTGTTGGGTATCGGAAGTCTGAATGGTTACTCGCGCTAGCCAGTCGGGACCATGGCCCTAGGTGGACTGTTCCGCCGTCGACGAGACGGTGATGGCGATTCCCTATATCGTCGGCCCTAAGGCTGATCATGGCCGAGATAGTACACCGTTGGGCCAAG
>JAKAVU010000162.1 GCA_021817185.1 bacterium | reverse complement strand
GGTCGCGCCGGGCGCCCGACTGGGCCTGGTCGGCGAATACATCCTCGTCGGAGATCTCGAAGCCGCGCTCCTTGGCCAGCCTCCGGCAGGCGGCGACCTGGTCCTCGATGCTCTCGGGGCGCTGGTTCTCGGAGCTGTAGCGGGCGTAGATGGCGGCGCGCATGGGTGATCTCGGTCAGTGGTCCGCGAGCGGGATGTCCCGCTCGACTTCCGCTGCTGGGGCACCCTCCATGAGCCGCACGTACTCGCGGGCCAGCTCAGTGGCGAGATGGTCCAGCAGAAGGGTCCATGGGGCACTCCGCAGATCTGCCGGGCCACCCTCGACCGGCATTGCAAGCACGGGCGCGCAAGCGCTCATCGGCTGGACCTGGCGAGCGGCAGGAGAATAATAGTCACTGTCTATTATGTCCGCCGAGGTGCCCCGCACGGGGTCATGTGCCGAGCGGAAGGTCCCGTGCGAGGTGAGTGATGCAGACCTCAAGTGTGGTGTAACTCCGGTCCGTGTCGGCGTGAGAGCGCGGGTCGGGAGGACCGGTCGGCTCTGCGCGCCGCGCCTTGCCAGTCAGCTCCCGGAGCGGGGCATCGGGCGTGGACCCGATCTCGGACAGGGTGCTTCCGCCGAAGAGCCTGGGTTCACCGTCACCGGTGACGAGGGTGAAGTAGAGCCTGCCGTCGCCGATCACCAGGCGCAGATCTTGAGAGGTCGAAGGGCGGAGGCTATCAGGTATGGAGAAGCCGGGAAGCTCCGCTGCGAGGCGAGCCTCGAGCTCGCGTAACGCCCCGAGCAGGGCTCCGATGAGTTGAGCTCGGATCTGCAGCTGCCGGAGATTGAGAGCCACCGAGAACTCGAGAAGGTTGCGCCGCGAAAGTCCCCTGCTGCTCCCTCGGCCCTCGGCCGTGCGGAGATCGGGCTGGACCACTCCCTTCTCACAGAGATAGATCAGCCGGTGCTGGGGTTGCCCGAGCAGTCGGGCGGCCTCCGTCATAGTCCATTCATTGCGTGGAGGTCTCATCGCTGATCGGCAGGGTCTATTATCTGGCTCTCAAAGTCAACATAGGTTCGCAGACAGGGCTCTTGCCCGTGTGCCGTCGCGCTACGCCGGGCTGCGGAGTTCCCGTTTGCTTGAGACCGTACATCGCCGTTGGCACGGCACGCTCGGCGACCGGCGCAGGCGGCCAGTACATGATTCCGAAGTGGCAAGAGCCTCAGCACTGGGCCAGCGATGTTCGGCTACCGCCAAGTATTGCAAGTGGAGAGGCTAGGGGCGAACTCGAGCAGCAACTGGAGCATCGACCCGGGGCCACCGCAAAGAGGACCGCATCCGCTCCCACATCCTGGAGCTGATGCTGGTCAGATTGGCAGAGAACAGTTTCCACCAGACCCGCGGAAGGCTGCGCCGCAAGGTCGACCGAGTGGCACTGGTGGAGTTCAGCGGCCCAGTCGGCGAAGTCCCGCTGGCCTCCAAACTGACTCCCTCTTAGGCGCAACTATTTGTGGCCCTCCAGACGCCGCCTCCACGTCGGGTATGGGCGACCTCGAGTTCAAGCTGCCCTGCCGCGGCGTAGACACGCGCCGTCCGGAGGCCGCGACGCCCCACTGACTTCGCTCTAATCCCACCACCACGACTCCTCGCGGCCACCCGACGGTCGAACCCGGGCAGAACGCTGCCAGTGGGTTGCTGCAACAGAGCGCCGAGAGTACTCTTGGGGGCGGTGACAGCGCCAGACCCGACCTCCTGCTATATCTGCGACGAAAACGCCAGCCTATTGCAATTGCCACCTCGGTCAGCGATCTTGGTCGAGCGTGGATGGAGAGCGGCCCACACCTTCGACACGCCGATTCGAGGACGTCTCGTCCTCCTGCCCTTGCGCCATGTTGAGTCGCTCCAGGCGCTGGAACCAGACGAAGCTGCAGCACTTGGCTCCTTGCTGCGACGGCTGTCGGGAGCCTTGGAGGTTGTCACCGGCTGCTCTAAGACCTGGGTCATGTTGCTGGCTGAAGCACCCCGATTTGCCCACGTCCACTTCCACATCGTGCCGCGACCAGCAAGCTTCTTGCTCCGCCCAGGCGGACCTAGCGTGATGGACTTTCTGCACAACTTCGAGGGCGCATTACTCACTGACCCAGAGAGGGACGAGGTCGCTTCGCGACTTCAAGAGGCCCTGAGGTAGTGGCCGATCCGGGCCCTGATCCTGACTGCGACGACCAAGTCGCGATCCACCCGCTTGAGATCCTGGCTCGCCGCGGAGCGCATCAACCTACGGAGGAGGTCGGATACCTATTCGGATCGGTTGGCACCTAGGTCGAATGGGAGGCGTCAATGAACGGGCTCTTCGCAGGATAATTCACCGTCGCCGACCCACACGTCGGCCTTGCCGCACTCTACCCACCCACCTTCGAGGAGGTACCCCTGCTGCCGGAGGCATAGACCATCTTGGATGCGGCTGGCACTTGCGGTTGCCGACTCGGACTGGCCACCGACCAGCAGCTACGATGTCTTGGCCCAGTCAAGCGGTTCGATGCCATCGTCACGTCTTCGGAGATGGATGCGTGGCAGGCCCGCGTGGGATATCTACCGCGGGGGTGCTCAGCGCTTGCACGTTCCACCCAAGAGCTGTTCGGTCTTGGAGGACTCGCTGCCACCCTCCCGGGCTGCGCGCGCAGTGGGATGAGAGTCGTTGTCTGCCCATCACGGGTGAGCGCGGGATGTGACATCCCTGACGCACTCGCCGCGGCGTCCAGCCCGGCAAAGGGAGATCTTGGACCACTGGCGAAAGGCGCAGGGTTTGCAAGAGCACGGACCCGGCAGCGCCTCGGCTAGTTTCGTCAGTGACAACCTCCTGGGCATCCGGGTGAGTGTACTAACGTGCTCTCCGAGGTGGCCTTGGTGACGCAGAAGGTAGCCTTCCATCGGCGCGGCCGTGGTCAGAACTCACACTGGCCCTCGGTAGTCCCTTGGGTGGAATATCTCGCCTGGTCAGGTTCAGTGGGCGTCTCTGGTCAGGTGCAACGTCCTTCGTGCGGGGCCCGCCTCGGCGGCCCAGACACAGCTCCGGAGAGGCGCCGGCAACGCTGTCGATCATCGCACTCGGCAGAACGCGTCGGCGAGCGTTGGGCCGACGTCAGTTGGCTAGGGACCCAGAAGGGCCAAGGGTGCCACAACAACACCATCCTGTCGGCGGTACGCGTACTGGGTGGCGGTGACAACTAGTAGTGCCACCGGAGGACGGACAACGCGGGCGGAGGCCAAGCGGAGTAGATCTGCTGCCGCCTCGTCGACTTGGGTGGAGCCCATCTTCACCTCGATCCCGATCCAGGCACCGTCTCGACGCTCGACGATCAGGTCGACCTCGAGTTCCCCCCCGCGCTCCCGATAGTGGTACACGGACGCGCCGCCTTGCCCTGCATACACGCGTATGTCGCGGGCAGCTAGAGACTCGAAGAGGTACCCTAGGGTATTGAGGTCTCCGAGGAGTCTCGCTGGGTCGCACTCCATGAGCGCCGCTGCGAGCGACGGGTCCACGAGATGCCGTTTGGGCGTTGTCATCAGGCGGGTTCGTGAACGCAGCTCAGGGTTCCATGCCTCGACGTCGTCGACCACCATCAGCCTGCAGAGGGCGTCGAGGTACGGCTCGGCAGTCCACCGGGATGGCGCCTCATTCTCTGTGATTCCGCGGGCTCGATCGACGATGGTGCTCAGCCTACTTGGGTGGGCGGTCAACTGGGCGTAGGCCTGCAGGAACCGCCTGACCATGCGGGGATTCCGGCGCGCTCCGGACACGACGTCGATATCGTGATCGATGATCATGTCGATGTAGCCGTTGATAAAAGCTAGCGCATCGCCGACGGATTGCCCAATTAGCGCTGGCCAGCCGCCCACTACGATCCGCTCGGAGTAGGCTGCCAGATCGAGGGCTGAAGTACCGGTTGATGGGGCCTCGCCATTAAGGAGGGCATGTATGGAGATGATGCCAGGAGAGATTCGCTGCTCGAAGAGGGTCATGGGCCGCATGTGAAGGACCCCAAGGCGACCGGCGCCCGAGTGCCGTGCAACTTCGTCTCTTGGTGTGGCCGATCCGGTGAGGATGAACTGCCCGGGCGAGCGACGCACGTCCACCTCGCGCCGCACGGCGTCCCAGAGCATCGGCTCCCGCTGCCACTCGTCGATGAGCCGGGGAGTGGCGCCGGGCAAGATCAGCCGGGGATCGACGCTGGCAGCACGCTGGGCCTCGACGTCAACGTCGAGCAGGACCTCACTTGAGGCGCGCTGGCGGGCGGTCTCCGTCTTTCCGCAGGCCTTCGGTCCAACGATCACAGCGGCACCGATGGACTTCAGAGCCTTGGCAAGTGCGTCATCCGCGATCCGGGGGACATAGCCGTAGCGCACGCTCTTTGAACTCTTCATTTGGCCCTAGTCTACAAGTCGCAACCGATCCAGTCTACAAGTCGCAACGCCCTCAGTCCACTTGTCGCAAGCGGCACAGCCAAGCGCCTCACCTTCGATCCTGGTGGGTGGCGGAAATTCAGTCTGCCCAAGGGAGGCACCCCGCTTAGGTTGACGACTATGAAGGGCGCTTTGGTGGCTCGGTCCGGCCGGGCTCACTTCGGGCCCGGCCGGCGCTGTTCCAACCGCCACTGGATCGCCTTCGCGATGGTCTTATCGCTGACCCCCAGGCGCCGGGCGATCGCGGAGTCGTGGAGCCCAAGCTGGCGGAGGCTGTACGCCTGGGGCGCGATACGCTGGTAGAAGGGTGGCGATTCAACCTGGCCGACCTGCATCTCGAGCTCCAGCGCCGAGACGGTTCGAATTCTTTGCGTTCGGGTCCACCAGGGTTGTTGCAAAGAGAGTTGCAAGGTTGGTGCTGAAGTTGAGTTCAGGCGCCCCAAATCGTACTGATGGGCAGCGCAAGAACCCGATCCGACAACCGAAAGACGTCCGGACCGGTATGCATTACGGCACCAGCGACCAACCGGTCCTCCAAGAGACTTCGCAACCAAAGCAAGTGCCTGGCATCGTGAGCTGATGGCGCCGAGGATGCCTTGAATTCAAAGGCCAGAAGCTTCTTGTCCTCAGTTTCAAGGAGAAGGTCGATCTCCTGTCTACCGCCCTTTGTCCTCAAGTGGTACGGCTTTACCCTTGTTGCGGTCAAACTCCACAGGGGGCGCAGCTGGGCCGTAATAAAGGTATCGAGCATTCTGCCAAGAAGGTCCGAGTCGCCAAGAATACCTTGGAGACCCACGTGTGCCGAATTTGCAGCCAGCGCAGGGTCGATGATATAGCGCTTTGGGAGTTCGGTAAAACGCGAAAACGCCTTCTTGGTCCAACCCGGCAGTCGTTCAGTCAGGAAGAGATTCTCGAACAATCCCTCATATCCCGCTGCTGCGTCCTTACCTACACCAGCGGTATCGATTAGGGTCTTGTCGAGTGGTGTTCCCGCCGTCTGCAGTGCTAGTGCCTCGAAGTAGGCACGCATCTTTTGGGGATCACCCCGTGGCATTACGGCAATGGCGTCTCTACTTATCACTTGGCTAATGTAACTTTCGAGCCAGGTGCTTCTCGCCGCTTGAGAGAGGGGGCGCAGTGCCACCTCGGGAAAGCCGCCCCGTGTGGCCAACTCAAGGTAGTCCCTTAACCGCGGCCGGGTTTGCCCCCTGGCAAACGCAGATGTCAACGGTCAC
>JAKAVU010000161.1 GCA_021817185.1 bacterium | reverse complement strand
CCTCTCCGCTGCCTGATCCTCCATCTTTCCCTGCACTTCATCCCCCTCTCTCCCACAACATTTGCGCAACACACGCAAATCCTGCGCAGCAATCAAATAGCGCTGGCTTCAGCCCACCCTGCCGACTGTCGGCAACCATCAGGATCCGAGCCGCCCTAAGTTGGTTGTATTGGGCTTAGAGACGCTCCGCAACACTCTGACCCTGAAGGAAGAAGAGCAGATAATCAGGCCCACCGGCCTTGGTGTCGGTACCGCTCATCTTGAAACCGCCAAAAGGGTTCACTCCCACCATGGCCCCGGTGCAGCGACGATTGATGTATAGGTTACCCACGTGAAGGCGATCCTCGGCGTACGCGATACGCTCAGGATCACGACTGAAGTAGGAGCCTGTCAGTCCGAACTCCGTGCTGTTCGCGATGCGGATGCCGTCCCTAAAATCCCGGGCGCCGATGATCGCCAGTATCGGGCCGAGAATTTCCTCTTGGGCGATCCGAGCGTCAGGTGCGACCCCCCCAAAGATCGTGGGCGCGATGAAGTAGCCTTCCCCATCCATGCGCTCACCGCCGAGCAGAAGCTCTCCCTCGGTCCTGCCGACCTGTATGTAGTCGAGGATCCTCCTCTCCGCATCGCCATCGATCACCGGCCCCAACGAGACCTCAGGATCAATAGGATCGCCCATTCGCATCTTGCTCACCCGCTCCAGCACCCTCAAGACCAACTCGTCGTACACCGACTTGACCACCACCGCCCGCGATCCAGCCCCACACTTCTGGCCCTGGAATTCAAAAGCTGAGGCGGCTATCTCTTGGGCGGCCAGGTCTAGATCAGCCGTCTCGTCCACCACCACGGCATTCTTGCCCCCCAACTCCAGTTGCACTCGCTTCAGCCAGCCTTGTCCTGGATGCACACGCGCCGCGCGCTCGTAGATACCAACGCCCACCTCGCGAGAGCCGGTGAACGCAATGAAACGGATCTGAGGGTGGTCGACCAACGCCCCGCCGGCCACCTCACCACGGCCACTCACAAGATTGACCACACCGGGGGGAAGACCCACCTCTGAAAGGAGTTCGACGAGCCATGCCGCAGTCGTGGCACCAGCCTCCGCTGGCTTGAGAACCACACAGTTGCCGGCCACCATCGCCGCGGTCATCATCCCCGTGGCCAGTGCCAGCGGAAAGTTCCAGGGCGAAATGACCGCGCCCACTCCGAGCGGGACATGGCGGAAGTTCACTAGCTCCCCTGGCCAAGGCGCGATCCGACGCGATGACTCCAACTCGAGCATCTGTCGCACGTACCATTCGATCAGATCGATCGCTTCCGCCACCTCGCCGTCCGCCTCGTCCCAGGGCTTACCGGCCTCATAGACCATCAGCGCACCTAGTTCGTGGCGGCGGCGACGCAGAGCTTGAGCCGCCCGCAACAGTATCGCTCCACGCTCGACCACTGGGGTCTTCGACCAGCTTTCGAACGCCGCCCGCCCGGCCGCTACCGCACTCGCTACATGTTCCATCCCCGCCGCCGCGTGGCGTCCCACGAGCTCGGCGGGATGGGCAGGGTTCACCGACTCAATGGCCTCCTTCGTCTTGACCGCTCTGCCCCCTATGAGCAGCGGGTAAGTCTGGCCCAGTTGTCGCTTCACCCGCTGCAGAGCATCCTCAAACGCCGTACGGTTAGCAGCGACCGCAAAGTCCAGCGAAGGCTCATTGCGAAACGGCGAAACTATCATCGCTTCTTCTCCTGCACGCTAAAGGCAAAATTAGTAGAGCAACATCCTCGCCGTGGGACCTGCTGACCCAAGATCGGAAGGCTTCTGGCGCATGTCGCTTTACTTCCTTTCCGACTAGCATGTCCAGGCGGGGCGATTGCCGTCCGCCCGGCGCCGTCGCGGCTCCCATCCTCGACATGGCTCATTGCCGGACCACCTCATGCTGGCACGTCAGCCTCCAGAGCGTATCCTCCCGCCTAAGC
This sequence comes from bacterium, assembly GCA_021817185.1. Next base: position 3,775 of record JAKAVU010000161.1, on the reverse strand, counting down.
TGGTAGCCCGGTGAGCGGCGGTCAAAGAGGCGCCCCCAGGCGTGACTTGCCAGTTCTCACCCCGCTCCGCAGATGGCCCCCGTCCGCGGCAGATGCCACGCCCGCTACCGCGCCAGGCATTCGCCTCCGCGCTACAGGCCTCCGGTTGAGACCGTCTCCACTCGGCCTGCGGCTGCTGACGACGATCCCCAGGCATCTCAGTGCAGCCGAGGCGCGCACGCAACAGTGCCCGCCGTACAGCGATGTGCACCTCAGGTCTCGTAAGGGAACTCGTTGAGATCAATCCCCAATCCCGGTCCCGAAGGGAGGATCAAACTTCCGTCACGGACGCACTCTTCCGGCACCGTCAGCCGCGCCCGCCACGGGACCTCCCCCCAAGGAAACTCAAGGGCAAGGAAGTTTGGCAGCGCTGCAGCGAGGTGGGCGCTACCCATAGTGGCGACCGGCCCGCTCGGGTTGTGCGGCGACACCGGGATGCAGAGCCCTTCGGCCAAGTGACTGAGTACTCGTGCGGTCCACAGTCCACAGCACTTGATGTCCGGCATCAGGACGCTAACGCCTCCGTGTTTGAGCAATTGAAAGCCAGCACTTGCGTCCGCCACGGACTCACCTCCCGCGATCGGAATTTGACTCCGTTCTCCCAATGTCGCGCCATCGTGCCCTCCGTCCACCAACGCCAATGGCTCTTCTAGCCAGGTCAGGCGATAGGGCCCCAGCGCTTCAATCACGTAGAGGGCAAGCTCTCGCGAAAGCCGCGAATGGCAATCCACCATCAGAGCTGGTCCCGGTCCAATCGCATCACGCACCGCCGCCACCCTAGCGACACCGGCATCAATGCCTTTCACACCGTCTCGAAGATCTCCGTATCCCCATCGCAGGCCATCGAACGGAGCGCACTTCACGCCCTCAAAGCCTTCGGCCACCGCCTGAGCTGCTGCTGTGGCGAAGCCGCCGCAGGACCGATCCACTGCCCCCCGATTGATGTTTGCATACAATTTGATCCGATCGTGGAGCCGACCCCCGAACAACTCGTAGAGCGGGACACCCAAGCTCCGCGCCCGCAAGTCCCACAGGGCCAGCTCGACGCCAGCCAACACGGTTCCGACTGCCGACATACCACTGGCATGGTTAGGGAACCGGCGCCGCAGTTCGCCCATCACGCCGCCGATCGCTCCCAACTCCATCGTCATCAAGGCTGGGCCGACGCGCTCCTTCATAAACCAAGTGGCCAGCGCGTCGTCACCGCTCTGCGATATCTCCCCGTATCCCGCAAGTCCGCCATCCGTGCGCAGACTGATGAACAACCAATCGCCCCGGCTGTTCACGGGGACGTGGGCCACTGCCACTGCTACAATGCGCACGTCAATCAGTACCTCACACCGCTCTTATAGGACCGCTCCAGAGCCAGAGCGGCCGCACCCACCACGATCGCGTCCTCGCCAAACCGGGAGATCCGCACCCGCGTTGGGTCGATCGCCCTCAAAGTGTTGCCCGCCTCGCCCAGCGAGCGCCTGATCGCAGCCAGCTGAAGATCTCCACCCGCGACGATCGAGGACCCCACCAAGATCATCAGCTCGGGCTTCACGACAGCATCAATGATGCCCAGGGCCCGTGCAATTGGGGCAGCTCGCACAGCTACCAACCGTTGCGCGTCGGAGTTGCTGGTGCGGGCCGCGGCGTAGACGTCACTGGCAAACTGGCACGCATTGCCGAGAATGCCCTGGGCCGCCGCCACAAAGGCATCGTCCCGTACCGCCGCCTCCAGGCTACCCCGGCCCCCACACGAACACTCGACCTCTTCGCTCCCAACCCGCAGATGCCCGACCTGGCCGTCGCCAAAGGCACTGCCGCGCGCCAGTTCGCCGTTGATGATCAATCCACACGTAACCACATTCCCAACCAGAAGCACCGCGAGGTTTTCCGTCTCAGTAGCGCCACCGAACCACGTCCCAGCCATTGCGATGGACCGAACACTCGCGTCGAGAGCCGTTGGGTACCCAGTAGCTTCCGCCACAAGCGCACGAGCGGCCACCTGGGACCATCCTACCCGTGGATGACTCAGGATCATCCACGGGCTGTCGACCACGCCACCAGGCGCCACACCGACCTCAACGATCTGCGAGACGCCGGCGCTCGCCTCCTTGGCCAAGGCCAGCGCTGCCTGCCCCAAGGCTACCAGGGCATCCTCCGCTGCCAAGTCACTACTCAAGGGCCACCTGCTGCGGGCGACCACCCGGACGCGCAGGTCGACCAAGGCCATGTGCGCGGTCACCACCCCGATGTGCAACGCGAGCACGTATACTCCAGGATGGAGGTCGAGATCAACGGGGGGGCGGCCGACCCGGCGACGTTGGCGCCCCGCCGTGCCGATCTCCGGGCGTATCTCCACGATCAGCCCCTCGGCAATCAGGTCCTCAGTGATGCGGGAAATCGTAGACGCTCCCAATCCGGTCATTTCTGCAAGTCGATGTCGCGACGCGGAGCCTCGGGTCAGAAGTTGCTGCAGGATGGAGGTGCGATTGGTCTGGCGTTGCCATGGCGCATTCGCCCCTTGAAGTACCCTCCCCGACACCATCAACCCCTCACGGGCGCGCTAAGTACCGCTGCCTCGGACAGCATTGCCGTCATGCCCCCATCAACTGGGACACAAGCACCATTGATGAAGCTAGCATCATCAGAGACTAAGAATGCTACGCACGCAGCTATGTCCTCCGGAGTACCAGCCCGCCTCAGCGGATAGGCCCTCATGACCGCACCTAGCCGCGCATCATCCTGCCACACAGCGGCGTTACGCTCCGTGATAACGAGCCCGGGAGCGATTGCATTGCACCGCACTCCGTGCGGCCCATAGGCGACTGCTATGGATCGCGTGAGGCCCAGAAGTCCGGCCTTCGCGGCATCGTATGGAGCGGTAAGTCCGCCTCCTGCAGCCAGCCCGTGGACGGAGGACACATTGATGATGACTCCATGACCTCGCGGGGCCATGCTCCTCAGAGCTGCGCGGGAAACCACCATCGCCCCGGTCAAGCTCACACGTATCGTCTGGTCCCAGCCAGAGCGGCTCAAGTCTACCAGGCTACCGCGCTCTTCCCAAAAGGCATTGTTGACGACAATGTCCACACCCCCCATCAACTTCTCAGCCGTATCGATCAAGGCATCCCCCACGGCATCGTCGCCCACGTCTCCGCGCACCGCTATGGCGCTGCTGCCCCTCGACTCACAGTCGCGCACGCACTCCTGCAGCAGCGCCTCGTCCAAAATGTCATTGACGACAAGGCGGGCTCCCTCCTCCGCAAGTCGGAGGGCAACCGCCTTGCCGATACCCCGGGCACTGCCAGTGACCACCGCCACCCTCCCAGCCACACTCTGTGCCATGAATACTTTGTCCTCACTATTATGCGAAGTGAGCTGGCGCAGACGGCTCCCTCTGGGCCCCGCTGCGCCAGCGGTCTCGCTGTAGACAGGCGCTACGGCAAGAATTCTGTGGTGATACCCGCATCGATTTCGGCCTTGGTGGGCGCGACGGGAATCCGACCAAGACTATGCCACACTTGCCCGGTCTTCAGAAGCTCCTGCCCTATCACACCGGCGGCCCCCCCCCCGAGCCATTGTGATGTCTTTGCTGCTGTTGTCGATACATACTGGTAGCCCGTTAACAGGACCTTCACCTGGGCGGAGGTCATCCCAAGCCACTTCCCCATGGCAGCATCAGCCTGCGCGGGATTTGAGCGCCAGTACAGATAGCATCTTTGCATGAGCTGCACGAACTTCTTCA
>JAKAVU010000003.1 GCA_021817185.1 bacterium | reverse complement strand
GGCCCTCTCGGGCCGGGTCGACACCCTGATCACCATTCCCAACGACCGCCTGATCGCGGTCACGGATCGCCGCACCACCATGGTCGACGCCTTCCGCAAGGCCGACGACGTCCTCCGCCAGGGGGTGCAGGGGATCTCCGACCTCATCGTCTACCCCGGCCTCATCAACCTGGACTTCGCCGACGTCAAGGCGATCATGTCCGGTCAGGGGGCGGCGCTGATGGGGATCGGCTACGGCAGCGGTGACAACCGGGCTCAGGACGCGGCCCGCGACGCCGTGGCGAGCCAGCTCCTGGAGACCTCCATCTCCGGCGCCAAGGGAATCCTGCTCAACATCACCGCCAGCCCCGACCTCACCCTCCACGAGGTGACCGAGGCGTGCGACATGATCCGCCAGAACGCCGACTCCAACGCCAACATCATCTTCGGGGCGGTGCTGGACGATCGCATGGGAGGTGACGTCAAGATCACCGTGATCGCAACCGGCTTCGCCAGCTCGGCCCCGGTCAACCGGGAGCTGGCTGAGCGCTACCGGACCACAAGGCCCCAGGAGCTGCAGGAGCCGCTGCCCGAGGCGGGGCGCCGGTTTGAGACCCAGGAGCCGAGCTCAAGCTTCGACGACATCGACATCCCCGCGTTTCTGCGCGACCAGCGCTGAGGGGCCGGCCCAATCCGTCGGGCCGTCCCCCGGGGCGGCGCCCCGCACCAGCGGAGACCGTCGGCGGTGCCACTTGGTGCGCCCAATTCGACCTGACGAGGCGAGCGGAGCCGGCTGATAGGCTGGGCCTGCCACCAATGGCGGGTGGCGCGGATCCCCTCATCTGACCCTGACGCCCGAGGTGGCCGGTCCGGGAGGCAGCCAGCGGGGGCCGGCAGTCGTGATCAGGTGGGAGTGGAATGATGATCCGAGAGAGGTTGGGCCGCGGGCCCGCCGGGCGCACCGGCAGGAGCATGCAGAGGGTCACCGGCGGAGCCGGCCTCCTCGTCGTGGGGGCGCTGCTGCTGGCGGCCTGTGGCGCCTCCACCGCCACCAGACCGCAGAGCGGAGGCGTGGTCACCTTTGCGGAGGCACCCAGTGCCCCCCCCAACTACATCCTGCCGATGGAGTCGTCGACCTACTTCAGTGTCAACAACACCAACCAGTTCATGCAGCTGATGTACCTTCCGCTCTACTGGTACGGGCAGAAGGGGGAGCCGGTGCTCAATCCGTCCCTCAGCGTGGCGCGGCCCCCGGTGTTCTCAGACCACAACACGGTGGTCAACATCACCCTCAAGCACTGGCGGTGGTCCAACGGGACGCCCATCACCGCCCGTGACGTGATCTTCTGGATGAACCTGCTCAGCGCGGTCACCGATCCCAAGGCGCCCAGCGTGGGCAGCAGCAGCGCTCCCGGCCCGGGCTGGGGAGGGGCCGTGCCCGGAGCCTTCCCGGCCAACCTGGTCAGCTATGAGGTCACGGGGACCTACTCTTTGCAGTTCAAGCTGAACAGCTCCTACAACCCCACGTGGTTCACCTACAACGAGCTGAGCCAGATCTACCCGCTGCCCCAGGCCTCCTGGGACAAGCTGTCGAGCGGCGGTGCGGTCGGCAACTACGACACCTCAGCCGTCGCCAGGGTCCCGGTTGCGGGCACCACGCCCACCCAGTACCAGCCCGCCGACCCCGGCACCGCCACCAGTGGGGCGCTGGCGGTGGCGCAGTACCTCAATCTGCAGTCGCAGGACCTGGCCACGTACCAGACCAATCCCCTCTGGCAGGTGGTGGACGGCCCCTTCCGCCTCACCCAGTTCACCTCCAGCGGATTCGTGAAGATGGTCCCCAACAAGAACTACTCGGGTCCTGCCAAGCCCACCATCTCCGCCTTTGAGGAGCTGCCCTTCACCAGCGATGCGGCCGAGTTCAACGACCTCCACAACGGATCGCTGACCATCGGCTACATTCCGGCCCAGGACGTGAGCCAGCGGGCCAGCCTGGAGCGGACCGAGGGCTACTCGTATGCGCCCTGGTACTCCTTCTCCACGGTGTACGCGCCCTACAACTTCACCAATCCCAAAGCTGGGCCGATCTTCAAACAGCTCTACTTCCGCCAGGCCTTCCAGTCCCTGGTCAACCAGCCTCAGTACATCAAGGACTTCGAGGCGGGCATCGGGCGCACCAACAGCGGTCCGGTCCCCGAGTACCCACCCCACAATCCGGACGAGAGTTCGCTGGAGGCCAAGGGGCAGTACTACCCGTACGACTCGAGCAAGGCGGTCTCGCTGCTGCGCGACCACGGCTGGACGGTCCGCCCGGGCGGAAGCACCACCTGCACGAGGCCCGGAGCCGCCACCGGGGACTGCGGCCCGGGGATAGCCGCCGGCGCCGCCCTCAACTTCAGCATGATCTATGCCAGCGGCAGCACCGCTCTCACCAACGAGATGGAGGCGCTGCAGTCGACCCTGCGGTCGGCGGCCGGGATCACGCTCAGCCTGAAGAGCGCCCCCTTCTCCCAGGTCATCTCGACCGCGTTCAACGGCTGCACCTTCTCCACCCCCTGCAGCAGCTGGGACCTGGCCGACTGGGGCGGGGGCTGGACCTACTACCCGGACGTGCTGCCGACCGGCGGCTCCGTCTTCTACACGGGCAACAATCCCGGTGACTACTCCAACCCGGTGAACGACGCCAACATCCGGGCGACCCACACGGCGCCCACCTCGGCGGAGGAGACCGCGGCTCTGTTCAAGTACCAGGACTACCTGGTGCAGCAGCTGCCAGTGGTGTGGATGCCGGACACGCCGTACCAGCTCACCATGTACAAGACCGCGCTCCACGGCCTGATCCCCCAGGGGGTTTTCGACGAGATCTACCCCCAGGACTATTCGCTGGGCTGATCCCGAGTCGACGGCTCCCCCGCCGCCTCGGGAGCGGTGAGCGGAGCCCTCCACGGGCCCGGCATGCCTGGGGAGCGGTACGTGGTCACTGGGGCACGCGCAGCAGGCTGATCTGGGGCTCGGTCTCCTGGAAGCCCAGCCGGCGGTAGAGCGAGATCGCCGGCCCGGCGGGGTCCGCCACGATCACCAGGAGCTCGGCACCCAGCCGCTCCTGGGCGAACGCGCCGGCCGCCGCCACCACCGCGCCTGCCAGCCCGCGGCGCCGGCGATCCGGTCTGGTCTCGACGTTCTGGAAGCGGGCCACGCGATTGGCGCACACGACGCCCGCCGTAGACACCAGCTCGTCCTCTTCGAAGACCCCGAAGCAGGCCCCCCGACCCCCCTCGGAGAGGTGCCGGGTCTCGGCGACCCGGGACTTCAGGAAGTCCAGGTAGCCCGGCGCGTCGCGGTTCTCTTCTGCCCAGAGCTCCGTCTCCAGCGCGTAGAGAGCGCGCCACTCGTTCTCAGACGACAGCCGGCGCACCGCTATGGCCGGAGCTGCTCCCTCTGGAGGCAGAAGCTGGGGCGTGGTCATGACCGTCCCGAGGTCGAGCTCCATCCCCAAGCTGGTGAGCCCGCCCAGGCCTTGAAGCGCTCTGGTCGAGGTGCGGTCCCAGCCGATCGCGACATGCCGAGCGGCGGGCATGTTGTCACTGAACCGATCCAGCCATACCTGGGGGTCTTTGAGATCGCAGCTTCCACCCAGGAGCAGGAAGTTGCCCCAGTAGAAGTTGGCCGCGGCGGAGGAGCGGACCACGATGTGGTCGCCGCGGTCGGTGATCTCCGAGCCGGCCAGGCGGCGAACCATCAGGTCGGTCCGGAAGCCGAGGCTTCGGACTCTCACCTGGTCAACCTATCAGGGCGGTCCGGCCGGGCGGGGCCGAGGAGGCGGCGCGCTGGGGCAGGAGTGCGCCGTCGAGGGCCAGGTTGGGCCATGGTCACGTCCACATCCACACCGGCCGCGGCGGTGGCACCATCCCCTCCCCCGGGGGACTGGCCCGGCGATTGGCCTGCCGGCGATCAGCCGCCCGGCGAGGGAGCCCGGCGCGCGAAGTGGCCCCAGGCACGCAGGCGCATCCTGGGCAGCCCATCGCCTCCCGCCAGCTCTCCAGCCACGATGACGGTGCCCCGTCCAGGGTTGGTGGCGGAGCCCCGAACCCCCAGGACGTCCGCGGTTGCGGTGAGCCGGTCGCCGGGCCGGACCGGTGCCAGCCAGCGCAGGCTCTCCACCCCCGGAGAGCCCAGGCTTGCGGATCTCAGCAACAGGCCGTCGCAGTAGAGGCGCATCCAGATCCCCGCGGTCTGCCAGCCGCTCGCGATGAGGCCCTTGAAGACGGTCTGCCGAGCCCGCTCCGGATCCACATGGAAGGGCTGGGGATCGTAGTGCCGGGCGAACTCCAGCATCTCTGCCTCGGTGATCTCGGCTGAGCCGAGGTCGAAGTGCTGGCCCTCCCTGAAGTCCTCGAAATAGATCTCAATCCCATGGGCGGAACTGGCGTCCGGTGGTGGCGCAGCGGGCAACATGTCTCCTCTTGTCTCAGGCAGATGCTGATCTGAGCTCAGACTTCAGCGGGATCCCCAGGGATGGTACCCGCCGCCTGCCTCGAGCTGCGTTTCGCGGGGCGGCCCACTCCGGCATACTTGAGCCTGAGGCAAAGCCGACTTGCCTTAGCTCCGTCCATCGCCAATGGGCTCACGTCAGGAGATGGCTCCACGCCCACAATGCCAGTTTTTGACCCACTGCCAGCGCACCTTAGCCTTCCCGATCTGGAGGATGAAGTCCTGCAGCTCTGGGAGCGCGAGCAGGTGTTTGCCAAGGCGCTGGAGCAGAACCAGCACGGTGCCCCCTTCGTCTTCTACGAGGGTCCACCGACCGCCAACGGCATCCCCGGGGTCCACCATGTGCTGGCGCGGTCGTTCAAGGACTGCTTCCTGCGCTATCAGCAGATGCTGGGCCGCCGGGTGGAGCGCCGGGGAGGGTGGGACACCCACGGACTGCCGGTGGAGTTGGAGGTGGAGCGCAGCCTCAAGATTCGGGCCAAGCCGGAGATCGAGGAGTTCGGGGTTGAGGAGTTCAACCGCCTCTGCCGTACCAGCGTCGTGGAGTACATCGACGAGTGGGAGCGGCTGACCACCAGGATCGGGTTCTGGCTGGACATGAAGGACGCCTACCGGACCTACGATCCGGGATACATCGAGTCGGTCTGGTGGAGCCTGCAGCAGATCTACGACCACGGCTGGCTCTACCGCGGCTACCGGGTTGCCCCCTACTGCCCGCGCTGCCAGACGTCGCTCAGCAGCCACGAACTGGGCCAACCAGGCGCGTATCGGGACAACACCGAGGACCCGGCGGTGACGGTGAGATTCCGCTTGGTCGACGATCCGGGCACCAGCCTGCTGGCCTGGACCACGACGCCCTGGACGCTGCCCGGCAACCTGGCCCTGGCGGTCAATCCCGAGATCACATACGTCAGGGTGCGCCAGGACGACGAGCGGTTGATCCTGGCCAAGACCAGGCTGTCGATGCTGCACGGCGACTATCGGGTCGAGGAGGAGTTCCCTGGCACTGAGCTGGTCGGCCTGCGCTATCAGCGCCTCTACCCGTTCCTCCCCGAGCAGAAGGGAGCGTGGCGGGTGCTCGCCGGCGACTTCGTGTCGGCCGAGGAGGGCACCGGGATCGTGCACACCGCCGCGGTCTACGGCGAGGACGACCTGAGGCTCAGCCAGCAGGCGGGCCTGGAGGTCGCCCACACCGTCGGTCTCGACGGCAGATTCCTGCCGTCGGCGGGACAGTTCGCCGGCCTCTTCTTCAAGCAGGCGGACCCCGTGATCCAGGCGGACCTGCAAGAGCGGGGCCTGCTGTATCGCGAGGAGCGGATCCTGCACACCTACCCGTTCTGCTGGCGCTGCGAGACCCCTCTCATCTACTACGCCCTCGACTCCTGGTTCATCCGCACCACCGCGGTCAAGGAGGCGCTGCTCAAGCACAACCGCAGCGTGCGCTGGGTGCCGAGCCACCTGCGCGACGGCCGCATGGGCAACTGGCTGGAGTCCCTCCAGGATTGGAACCTGTCGCGGGCCCGCTACTGGGGCACGCCGCTGCCGATCTGGGTCTGTGCGAGCTGCGGCCGGGAGCGCTGCATCGGCAGCTTTGAGGAGCTGGGACTGCCCTCAAACTTCGATCCGCACAAGCCCTTCATCGACGAGGTCACCCTCGCCTGCGCCTGCGGCGGGACGATGCGGCGGGTGCCGGAGGTGATCGACTGCTGGTACGACAGCGGCGCGATGCCCTACGCGCAGTGGCACTACCCCTTCGAGAACCAAGAGAAATTCGAGCGCGAGCATCCGGCCGACTACATCTGTGAGGCCCTTGATCAGACGAGGGGCTGGTTCTACACCCTGCTGGCGGAGTCGACCATGCTCTTCGACCAGCCCGCCTACCGCAACGTGGTCGTGCCCTCGTTGGTGGTCGACGAGCAGGGTCGCAAGATGTCCAAGTCACGGGGCAACGTCCTCGATCCGTGGACGCTCATCTCCAAGGCCGGCGCGGACGCGGTCCGGTGGTGGTTCTACACCACTGTCACGGTCGGCCAGGAGTACCGCATATCGGTGCAGCGGGTTCTGGAGAGCTCGGTCAAGTTTCTCCACGTGCTCTGGAACACCCAGAGCTTTCTGGTCACCTACGCCAACCTGGCCGGTTGGCGGCCGGACCCGGGTCTCGGGCTCGGAGAGCATGTCTTGGACCGCTGGATTCTGGCCCGGTTGGAAGCCACGGTCGCGGAGGTGACGCGCCACCTGGACCGCTACGACGCGCACAGCGCCTGCCGAGCGATCCAGCTGCTGGCGGAGGACACCAGCACCTGGTATCTGCGCTGCTCGCGCCCACGGTTTCGTGGCGAGCCGGAGGTCGCCGCCCCCGCGTTCGCCACCCTCTGGACCGTCCTGCGGGATCTGGCCCTGCTGATGGCACCGTTCACGCCCTTCGTCGCCGAGGCGATCTACCAGGAGCTGACCGGCCCGCTGGCGGGAGCGCCGGCCTCTGTCCACCTGGATCGGTTTCCGCGCTCCCGGCCGGAGTGGTCCGACCCGGAGCTCATCGTGAAGATGGCCGACGTCCGGCGTCTGGCGGAGGAGGCCAGGGGTCAACGGGAGGCGGCCACGGTGCCGACCCGCCAGCCGTTGCGGGAGGCGGTCGTCAGCGGGGTGGAGCTCACGTCGGAGCTGCGGCAGGTGCTGGCCCAGGAGATCAACGTGATGGCGGTGACCAGCGAGCGGGCCGGGGACGACCGCCCCCAGATCCGGCTGGACTTCGAGCTGACCCCTGAGCTCCGGCGCGAGGGGGCCCTGCGCCAGCTGGTGCGCCAGGTCCAGAACCTGCGCAAGCAGTCGGGCCTGCGCCCCGGGGCACCCGCGCGTCTGGAGGCGCAGACCAGCTCCACTGAGCTGCGGGAGGCGATCCGGCTCGGCGATGGCCTGCTGCGCGCCCAGTGCTTCCTCAGTGAGATCCTGGTGACCGAGTCGGATGGCGCCTTCCCCGGTGGGCAGGAGGTAACGATCCAGGGCGGCCGGGCGGCTCTGCGGGTCATCCCCGTGAGACCCGGCGAGCGCGATAGTGACACCGTGCCGGGCGACGGCTCATAATGCCACCGCTGCCCCATGGGGCTGGAATCCCGGCCTTCGACGGGCCGGTTCACCGCCAAGCATCGAGGTGTAGGAGCATGACCGAGACGTCGACTGCAACGCGCGAGCGCGAGCTGGCTGCGATCCGGCTGCAGGTCGAAGGGGAGCGCGCCCGCCTGGAGGGCGAACTGGCTCATCTGAAGGGACAAACGGCTGGCGGTGCCGGCAGCGAAGCTCCATTCCATGAGCACCCCACCGATCACGCGGGCGAGATGGAGGAGCACGAGCGGCTGCTGGCGATCCGCGAAAATCTGCAGCAGATGCTCAGCCAGTGCCAGGATGCGCTGGACCGGCTGGATCGCGGCGACTACGGGGTGTGCCGCAGCTGTGGCAAGGACATCGACATCGAACGGCTGAAGGCGCTGCCATACGCCACCAAGTGCATTCCGTGCAAGGAGCAGCGGCGCGACTGAGCAGGCCCCGGAGGCTAAGGAGCAGCGCTATGGCGCCCTTCGCACCGCCCCGCGATGGCCCCGGGTCACCTTGGGGGCGGCGGTCGCCGTCTTCGTGCTCGACCGTCTCACCAAGTTCTGGGTCAGCCACTCGCTGAGCCTCGGCCAGGAGCTGTGGCCGGGCGCCCCCGTCCACATCCACTACATCGAGAACAGCGGCGCCGCGTTCAGCATCCTGCCCAATCTCGACTGGCTCTTCCTGCTGGTCGCTGCCCTGGTGGTGGTGGCCGCGGTCTGGTACTGGCGGCGGCTGGCGGTGGAGCCCTGGTGGCTCCAGGCCGCCGTGGGAATGGTGGTGGGAGGGGCGGTGTCCAACGCCATCGATCGCTTCTCCCAGGGGTACGTGGTGGACTTCATCCAGCTGCCGCACTGGCCGGTGTTCAACGTGGCTGACAGCGGGATCACGGTGGGGATGGTTTTGATCGTCCTGCGGTTCCTGCTCCAGGGCTCCCGCGATGCTTGACGCTCCCGCCGGGACATCCACGGAGCTGACCGTCGCCGTATCCTGCCGGCGCCTCGACTCCTATCTGGCGTCCGCGCTGCAGCTTCCCCGCGCCCGCGCCCGGCGGATGGTGGAGGAGGGGGCGGTGATCGTCGACGGGCGCGCGCCCGTCAGGCCGTCTCTGCCGCTCTCCGCCGGGATGAGGATCGAGGTGGTCGCTCCCGCACCGGCGTCGGCCCCCAGCGTGCTGAAGCCGCGTGTTGTGTACCAGGACGATGCGATCGTGGTCATCGACAAGCCCGCGGGGCTGGTGGTTCACCCCGCGCCCGGTCACCGGGGAGCGACCCTGGTGGACGCGCTGCCCGAGATCGGGGGGGCATGGTCCAGCGTGGGCGGTGACGACCGCCCGGGGATTGTCCACCGCCTGGACCGTGGCACCAGTGGACTGCTGGTCCTGGCGCGCTCGGACCGGGCGCACGAACGCCTCGCCCGCCAGCTCCGCGAGCGCACCATGGGGCGGGAGTACTGGGCGCTTGCATCAGGCGGCTTCGAGGAGGACCGGGGCAGGGTGGAGGCCCCCATCGGCCGGGATCGCCAACGGCCCCGGCGCATGTCGGTGACCGCAGACGGTCGCCCGGCCGGCACCGAGTTCTTCGTGCTCGAGCGCCTTCCACAGCACTCCTGCCTGCGCCTGCGCCTGTGGTCCGGGCGCACTCACCAGATCCGGGTGCACCTCGCGTTCATCGGACATGCAGTGGTCGACGATGCGCTCTACTCGACCTCCAGCGCGGGGCTTGGCCGGCCCGCGCTCCACGCCGCCATGCTGCATCTGCGGCATCCGCTCACGGAGAAGGAGATGGTGTTCCACAGTCCACTGCCCTCGGAGCTGGTCGAGCTCCGGCACCGGCTCGGCGGGGAGGGCGCTCCGGTTTGGCCGTGGGACGAACCCGGAGCGGGGGGGCCGTGAGCTCCTCCGCTGGGCAGCGCCCGGGACGGCTGATCATCCTCTCCGGCCCCAGCGGCGTTGGCAAGGACACCGTGATCCGGCGCCTGCTCGAGATAGCTCCGGAGCTGCGGCGGCCGGTCGCGTTCACCACCCGCGCGCCCCGTCCCGGGGAGGTCGATGGGCGCGACTATTCCTTCGTGGGCGAGCCGGAGTTCCTGGCGATGCGTGACGCCGGACAGTTTCTGGAGACGGCCGTGGTCCACGGCAACCGCTACGGGACCGCGCGCGCTCGGGTCGACGAGCTCCGCCGCCAAGGGCAGGATGTGCTGCTCAAGATCGACGTCCAGGGCGCAGCCCAGCTGCGACAACAGGGCCTGGACGGGTGCTTCATCTTCCTGGCGCCACCCTCTCCGGACGTGCTGCGGGCGCGTCTGCGGCGGCGCCAGACCGAGAGCCCCGAGGAGCTGGCGGTCCGGACTCACGATGCGGAGACGGAGATGGCGGAGGCGGCGAACTATCACCACGTGGTGGTCAACGACCAGGTGGAGCGGGCGGCCGCGGAGATCGCGCAGATCGTGCGCTCGTGGCCGGGCTGAGCGATGGGCAGAAGGGCCTTTGCCACAATGGGCCGACCATGAGTGCGAGCAGCGGCGACTTCGAAGGCCGGCGGATCGCGGTTCACGTGTGCGGTGGCATCGCCGCGGTGAAGGTTCCCGGGCTGATCACGGAGCTGCGGCGCGAGGGTGCCGAGGTGCGGGTGGCGATGACCGAGGCGGGCGCTGCGTTCATCTCTCCCCTGAGCCTGCAGGCACTGTCGGGGCATCCCGTCAATCGTCGGCTGCTCGACCCCCCGGCCGAGGTGGACGGCGCCGGCATGATCCATCTGGACCTGGCGGGGTGGGCGGAGCTGCATCTGGTGGTTCCGGCCACCGCCTCCACCCTGGCCCGCATGGCGGCGGGGCTGGCGGACGACGTTGTGAGCTCCACGCTGCTGGCCACCACGGCGCCGGTCGTGGTGGCGCCCGCGATGGAGACCGCCATGTGGCGCCACCCCGCCACCATCTCCAACTGCCGGACGCTGCGGGAGAGGGGAGTTCAATTCGTGGGCCCTGCGGTCGGGAGGCTCGCCTCCGGGAAGCTGGGGGAGGGCCGGATGGCCGAGGTGACTGAGGTGCTGGCCGCGGCGGCTTCCGTGCTGCGGCCGCGGGGCCCCCTGGCGGGACACCGCGTCCTGGTGACCTCCGGCGGCACCAGGGAGCCGATCGACCCGGTTCGCTTCGTCGGCAACCGCAGCAGCGGCCAGATGGGCCTGGCGCTGGCGGAGGCCGCCGCCGAGCGGGGAGCGCGGGTGACCCTGGTGACGGCGGCCGCGCTGGTGCCCAGGCGCCCGGACATCCGGGTCATTCCCGTGGAGACCGCCGCCGAGATGCTGGAGGAGGTCGTCAGCCGACTCGGCGACACCCGACTGGTGCTGATGGCGGCGGCGGTCGCGGACTACCGGCCGCCCGCCCCGGCGCCCACCAAGTTGCGCCGCCAGGACCGGCCGCAGCTCACCCTCGAGCTGGTGCCGACGCCGGACGTCCTGGGGACGGTGCTGGCCCGCAGGCCGCCGGAGTGCCGGGTCGTGGGCTTCGCGGCGGAGACTGAGGACTTCCGCGCGCGCGGCCGTTCCAAACTCGCTCGCAAGGGGTGCGACATGCTGATCGCCAACCCCGTCAGCGGGGCGCACTCGGCGATGGGAGGAGCGCAGGCGGAAGCGGTGGCGCTCTTCCCCGACGGCCGGGAGGTGGAGATCCCCTTTGCCCCGAAGCAGCAGGTGGCGGCGAGGATCCTGGACCTGGCGGAGACCCTGATCGCCGAGCTCGATGCAGGTGGCGCCCCGGCATGAGCTCGCGGCCGCCCCTGGTGGCCCGGGTGGTGCCAGATCTGCCCGCGGGGCCCCCGGCCCGGGCCTACGACTACCTCGTGCCTGAGAGCCTGCGGCCCGACCTCTGCCTCGGCCAGCGGGTCCTGGTCCCTTTCGGCCGACGCAAGATCTTTGCCTTCGTGGTGGAGTTGCTGGAGGAGTCGGCGGTGGACTCCCTGCGCTCCGTCGAGCAGATCCGCGACTTTGAGCCGCTGGTGTTGCCCCACCAGATCTCGCTGGCGCAGTGGATCTCCGGCCACTACCTAAGCCCCCTGCCTGAGGTGCTGAGGGCGATGGTCCCGCCCGCGCTGCGGACCGGCCGACCCGGTGCCCGGTCTCGACGGTCTCGAACAGGTGACCCGAACGGCCCCGCAGTCGAGATGGGCAGTGGGCCGAAGCTCATCCTGAGCCCGGAGCAGGAGGCGGCGCTGGCTCCAATCCGCCAGGCGATCCTGTGGTCCCGTGCCGAGGAGTTCCTGCTCTTCGGGGTGACCGGATCGGGCAAGACGGAGGTCTACCTGGAGGCGATCAAGACCGCCCTCGGCCAGGGCAAAGGGGCGATCGTGCTGATCCCCGAGATCTCGCTGACCCCCCAGACGGTCGCGAGGTTCTCCATTCACTTCCCGGGCCGGGTGGCTGTCTTGCACTCGGCGCTGACGCCCGCCGAGCGGGGTCGCGAGTGGCGCCGGGTCCGGGCCGGGGAGGTTGACGTGGTGGTGGGGTCGCGCAGTGCGATCTTCGCCCCGATGCGCAACATCGGGGTGGTGGTGGTCGACGAGGAGGACTCCACCTCCTACAAGCAGTACGACCGGGTCCCCCGCTACCACGCCGTCGAGGTCGCTCGCCGCCTGGGTCGCGTGCTGTCGGTGCCGGTGGTGCTGGGGAGCGCCACGCCCCGGCTGGAAACCTACCACCAGGCCCAGCCGGCAGGGCCGATCACGATGCTGCGACTGCCGAAGCGATACGGGAACCGGCTCCTGCCGGCGGTCACCGTTGTGGATCTGCGGGAGGAGCTGGCGCGCGGGAACCGCTCGCCGTTCTCGCGGGCGCTTGCGGAGTCAGTGGGCGAAGCGCTGGCGCAGCGGAGCCAGGTGATTCTCTTTCTCAACCGGCGCGGGGTGTCCAGCGTGGTCCTCTGCCGCACCTGCGGCGAGTCGCTGGGCTGTCCCGACTGCTCGGTGTCTCTGACACTGCACGCCTCGCAGCACGCTCTGGTCTGTCATTACTGCGGCTATCAGATGCCGCTTCCCGAGCTCTGTCCGAGCTGTGGCGGGAAGGTGCTGAGAGCGTTGGGCGCGGGCACCGAGCGGGTGGAGGCGGAGGCGCGCAGCCTCTGGCCCCAGGCTCGGATCCTGCGCATGGACCGGGACACCGTCCTGCACCGTGACGCCCATCGGGAGATCTATCAGGCCTTCGCGGAACGGCGCGCGGACCTGCTGATAGGCACGCAGATGGTCGCCAAGGGTTGGGATCTGCCCGGGGTCCGGCTGGTGGGGATCGTCAACGCCGACATCGCTCTGCACTTTCCGGACTTCCGCGCCTCGGAGAAGACCTTCTCGCTGCTGACCCAGGTCGCCGGTCGGGCGGGTCGCGGCGACGAGCCCGCCCAAGTGATCCTGCAGACCTACTCCCCCGAGCACCCGGCCGTGCTTCGGGCGGTCGACCACGACTACGAAGGATTTGCCGGGATTGAGCTCGAGGCTCGCCGCCAGCTGGGTTTCCCGCCCTTCAGCCGGATGGTGGTGCTGACCAAGAGCGCGGTCCAGGAGGAGCAGGCCCGGCGCGAATGTGAGGTCGAGGTGGCCCGCCTGGCGCCGCTGGCACGCGCGGTCGGGGTGGAGGTGCTCGGCCCCAGCCCCGCCTTCATACCCAAGCTGCGCACCCTGTATCGATGGCAGATCACCCTTCGCGGGGCCACGCTGGAGGGGGTCCGGGAGCACCTGCCGATCGGGCGCGGGTGGGCCGTGGACATCGATCCCGGCTGAGCTCCTTCCCCGTCAGCCACCCATAATCGCTACCGCCGCAATCACATAGGGAGGCCTTAGGGTGCGCATCGTCTTCGCCGGGTCGTCAGAGTTCGCGCTGCCATCGCTGCGCGCCCTGGCGGAGGCGGGGCATGAGGTGACGCTGGTTCTCACCGCCGCGGACCGGCCGGGCGACCGCGGCCGGCTGGCTGCGCGGCCTGTCCGTGACCTGGCTCGGAAGATGGGGTTGGCGGTCGCCCAGCCGCTGCGCTTGACCGCCGCCACGCCGGAGGTGGAGGCCGCCCGCGCCGACCTTCTGGTGGTCTGCGCCTACGGGCAGCTGCTGCCCGAGGCGGTCTTGGCGGCGTTCCCACTGCGGGCTTGGGGCGTGCATCCATCGCTGCTGCCGCGGCACCGTGGCGCATCTCCGATCGCGGCAGCGATCCTGGCGGGGGACGACACCACCGGCGTCACGATCTACGCCATGGACGAGCGCATGGACGCCGGCCCGATCCTGGCGCAGGCTACCATTGCGGTCGAGCCGCGGGCGACCACTCCCAGTCTCACCAGGGAGCTGGCCCAGGTCGCGTCCGTCCTGCTGGTGAAAGCTCTGGAACAGCAGCGCTCCGGCGAGCTGACCGCCACCCCCCAGGACGAACTTCTCGCGACCTACAGCCACAAGCTGAGCCGGCGAGACGGAGTCATCTCCTGGACCATGGCGGCGGTGGAGATCGATCGTCTCGTGAGAGCGCTCCAGCCGTGGCCGGGCACGAGCTGCGAGCTGCAGGGAGGCCCGGTCAAGCTGCTGGCGGGGGAGCCCCAACCCGGTGACAATGCCGGTCATGCGCCAGGGGCGTTGCTCGGGTGGGAGGGCGATTCAGCCAGGGTCGCGACCGGCGCGGGAGCCTACCTGATCCACTCAGTTCAACCGCCATCGGGCAAGCCCATGACCCCAGCCGCCTACGTTCGTGGCCGCCGGCCCGGGGTTCGTTGATGCCCAAGCAGTCCGCGGGCGAGTCGGTGATAGCTCGGAACCGGCGGGCCTGGCATGAGTACCACGTGCTCGAAGAATACGAGGCGGGGCTCGAGCTGCATGGGACCGAGGTGAGATCGCTGCGCCAGGGTGGCGCCCAGATCGGCGAGGCATATGTGCGGATCGAGCGCGGGGAGGCCTGGCTCCTCGGGGCCCACATCCAGCCTTACCAGTTTGGGAACCGCCAGAATCACGAACCGGGTCGTCCCCGCCGCCTGCTCCTGCATCGTCGCGAGATCAGTCATCTGGCGGGGATGGTCAAGCAGCCAGGGCTGACCATGATCCCGCTCGACCTGCACCTCTCCGGCAACCGGGTCAAGGTGCGATTGGGGGTCTGCCGCGGCAAGCGAGAGTACGACAAGCGCCAGGCGCTGATGGAACGGGAGGCGGCCCGGGAGGTGCAACGCGGGCTGGCCAGGGCCTGGAGGCGCGGTTGACAAGGGCGCCGCAGGCCGGCTGCACCTCAGGCGAGCCGCAGTTTGGGGTATAGTCGAGCCAGGTGGCCCGACCCTGGGGGCGTGTGGCTTCGACGGGTGCGTGGGTCGCGAGATGGCGTGTCGAGCCCCGGGCTCGTAAAACCGGGAAAGGCATTAACTGCCAACACTTCGAGCCACTCGGCTCAGCTGGCCTACGCCGCCTGATCTGATCAGGAGGTAGTGCCACAAGCCCGGGCTTAGGCCCGGCGTCGACCGACCGGATGCTCGCGACGGCCGGATTCGACGTTAATACAGCGGGCTTGCTCGGCGGTGGCGCCTCGGCACCGCGGAGGACAGGCACCGAGGCTGGCCGGTTGGCAGCCTGTCCGGGGGCGGTCGGTCGGCGAGATTCATATCCGGGCTACACACGTAGAGGTCTCGTGGGACGCGTTCTCGGACCCGGGTTCGATTCCCGGCGCCTCCACCAGGGTTGTTGCAAAGAGAGTTGCAAGGTTGGTGCCGAAGTTGAGTTCAGGCGCCCCAAAGCGTACTGATGGGTAGTGCAAGAATCCGATCCGACAACCTAAAGACGTCTGGACCGGTATGCATTACGGCCCCAGCGACCAACCGGTCCTCCAGGAGACTTCGCAACCAAAGTAAGTGCCTGGCATCGTGAGCCGATGGCGCCGAGGATGCCTTGAATTCAAAGGCCAGGACCTTCTTGTCCTCGGTTTCAAGGAGAAGGTCGATCTCCTGTCTACCGCCCTTTGTCCTCAAGTGGTACGGCTTCACCCTGGTCGGAGTCAAACTCCACAGGGGGCGCAGTTGGGCCGTAATGAAGGTGTCGAGCATTCTGCCAAGAACGTCCGAGTCGCCCAGGATTCCTTGGAGACTTACGTGTGCCGCATTGGCAGCCAGGGCCGGATCGACGACATAGCGCTTTGGGAGTTCGGTAAAACGCGAAAACGCCTTCTTGGTCCAGCCCGGCAGACGTTCCGTCAGGAAGAGATTCTCGAACAATCCGTCATATCCCGCGGCCGCGTCCTTACCTACACCGGCGGCATCGTGTAGGGTTTTGTCGAGGGGTGTTCCCGCCGTCTGCAGTGCTAGTGCCTCGAAGTAGGCACGCATCTTTTGGGGATTACCCCGTGGCATCACGGCAAGGGCGTCTCTAGTTATCACTTGGCTAATGTAACTATCGAGCCAGTTGCTTCTCGCCGCTTGAGAGAGAGGGCGCAGTGCCACCTCGGGAAAGCCGCCCCGGGTGGCCAACTCAAGGTAGTCGCTTAACCGCGGCCGGGTTTGCCCCCTGGCAAACGCAGCGACGTCGGAGGAGGCCACTTTGTCAAGGAACCCTACAGACTGCTTGTCTAGGCTCGTTTGCAGCTCCACTTCGGTCAATCCGTACATACTCATGCGAATGAAGCGGCCGGTCCCGGGCCAGACGCGGTTCTCCAGCTCGCCCCTAACACTGCCGGTCACAATGAAGCGACCGGGATGGGGGTCGCTATCTACCGCTCTGCGGACCGCTCCCAGCACCTCAGGCACCTCTTGCCACTCGTCTAAGAGCAAGGGCTCTCTTCTCCCTCGGAGAGCGTCGTCCGGATCGGCTTTAAAGGCGGCGGAGTCGGCTGGGCTGTCGAGACTGACTGTCTCGGCGGCGACTTGGCGCGCGGTAGTTGTCTTGCCGGCAGCCCGAGGCCCATTAATCATCACAGCGGGGAAGTCGGCCAGTAGTTGCTGCAATCTATCGTCAGCTAGGCGTCCCTGGTACTTCATAGGCTCCAGTGTAGCTCAGCCCCGCCCTCAGGTCCACCCTAGCCCCGCCCTCAAGTCCACCACAGCCCCGCTTGCAGGTCCACCTGACCCCCGCCCTGAAATCCAGTACAGCCCCGCGAACTGGGCGCCAAGACTCTCGTGTCCGTTGGCTGCAACAGCTGGAGGCTAGGTCGAAACCAACAGATGCCCCTAACGTCGCCACCTCAATTGGGCTCAGCCCGACTGTACGTGTACAAGAAAGCGGTAGCGGCCTGTACGAGCCGGTTGCGAAGTGCGTGCAGGAGGGGCTGAGCCGAAGTCGCCAGTGCCGCACAGCAAGACCTTGCAACAACCGCACCAGGGTTCTTGCAAGGCGACTTGCAAGGTTGCCCCGGCGCGGTTCGGCGTCCAGGACTGGGACTGGGAGCCGTACAAGCGCGCTCGGTGGGGCGGTCGGCCTGTCGGAAGCTGCGTCGAACCACTTCCGTCGGAGGGGTGGTCGAGTTCAGGCGGTGGGCGGCTCGACGCCGGTTGGTAGACCGGAGCCTGTCGGTGCCCGGGCAGCGGTACTACTGGCTGAGCGGATCTGGAGCGGGGACTCCACCATGCTGCGCCCACCTGTCTCTCCGGCCGGGCGGAGAACGGCGCGGTTGTCGCCCCCGCCGCCACGCTGGGAGGCCGACAGCCACTCGATGAGCATGTCCGCGCAGGCCGGCGATGGCCGCAGGAGGTTTGAGTTACGGGATCGGCTTCGCCGGCCGGCGAAATCCTGGGCGTGCCCACGACCGGTTGTTATCGTGCAGCGGTGCAGGTACGTCTCGAACGTCCCGATGACCGCGATGCGGTGCGCGAGTTGCAGCTGAGGGCGTTTGGCGATCATGGCGGCGTTGTGGCCCGCTTTCCGCACATCAGGGAGGGGTTTCAGCTCCCCCACCTTAGGGTTCAGGCGTAGCAGGCTGAGGGGACCGCGAGGAGCTCGAGGAGCTGTTGCTGGAGGATGGTGAGCTCTGGCGGGAAGGTCTGGACCAGGTTCCCGGCGGCGTCGGTGAGGCGGTGCCGGGCTACGCCGGTGAAGACCTGGATGATGCGCTCAGCGCTGGGAGCAAGGGTGCTGCGGTCCTCTGGGTACAGAGGTAGGCTGGGCAGGTCGCGACGAGCCATCTCGCGGCGGATCTGCAACTCGATGAGCGCCTGCAGGAGCAGAGCGATGAAGTGGCAGGTCATGAGGCCTTCGATGCGAGCGGGGTCGCGCAGGAAGACTGGCGCCACCAACTGGTCGCCCTTGAGCAGATGATGGCGGCGCTCCAGATGGGGCTGGTGCTTGTAGGCCACGAGCAAGTCAGCAGCGGGCAGTTTCCGGTCGTTCGTCACCAGGGGCCAGCAGCCGTCGGAGCAGGCGTCCGCGGCCACCAGGTCCTCACGAACCACAAAGTGGAGCCGGTGCCTGGTGGTGGTGATGCGCCGGTAGCGGGTGTTGCGACCAGGTCGGCCCCGGCTCTCCTGGCGGAGGCGAACCTCGGTCACCTCCTGAATCTCATAGCCGACCCAACGGCTGGCGAAGCAGTCCGCCAGTGCCTGGTCGGCCTCAGTTGCGATGGTGACGCGGTCCCGCAGGCGGGTGCGGGGAGACAGTAGCCGCTGGTTGAGGGCATCCAAGGCGGCGATGCCGTCGGCGATGCGCCGCTGGCGGGTCTCGGCATCACGTTCGCGCTTGCCGGTGGAGAGCACCCAGACCACTCGGTAGCCCTCGCTCGACGGCCAGGGCGCGGGGGCGACCGAGTAGACATCGTCGGGGTCTTCCTGCCGCCTGCCGGGACGGCGCAGGACTTCGGCCCACTCCGGCTCGTGGCTGACCAGCCACTCCCGCAAGGCCTGGTCCTCCTTGCGGCTGCGAGGCAGGACCGTGACAAACCGCCCCCCGTGGCGGTGGATGTGGTCCATGGTGGTTCGTACCGCCAGCTTGCTGTCTGCCACGTACAGGAAGTCGTTCTGCCCCAGCAGCTGACAGAGCCCCTCCCAGGTGGAGATGTGAGTGGTCGAGTCCTCGGTGTTGCCGTCAGTCACCCGATGGGCCAAGGGGACCGCACCATCGGCGGCCACGGTGAGAATCCAGACCAGCTGCTTGAGATCTGGCCTATGGTCCTTGGAAAAGCCGTGCGCAGCGATTACGGTTGGCTTGCCACCCCGAGGTCTCCCGCTGGCCTTTGCGAAGACGCCGTTCAGGCGCACGCTGGTGGAGTCGTTGTGGAGCTGAGAGCAGTCCACCTCGAACTCCTTGACCGCTCTCAGCACCAGCTCGTTGAGCAAGGTGGCCCGGTCCGCGTCGAAGAGACGGCCCAGGGCTCGACCGACCCGGTCGTCATTGACCAGCTCGACATCACCTGGCCTCAGCCCGAGGGTGGAGGGGTCGTGGCGGGCGGCCCATTCTCCCAGTGCATACACCGGCTCGTGGTGCAGGCAGATGTTGCGAATGACCACTCCCAAAGCCCGTGCTGGGGAGAGCCGGGTACGGGCATCACCACCTCCGACCGCGGTGTGCAGCCACTCATTGAGGGCGAGGCGGGAGCAGAAGTGGTCGACCAAAGGCAGGGCATCGAGCACCTGGGTGTGAAGGTTGAAGCCTCCACCCTGGGCGATGCTCTCCCCAGTTGTCACTCCTGCATGGTATAACATGTAGGCTAGGATGCACAACCACCAAGTTCTCTCCCATGGCCAGCCGCGAGCAGCGACGCGCTGAACAGATCCGGCGCCAGCTGGTGCGCCTGCTGACCGACGCTGAAGGCACCTTGCCCGGCAGCCTGGTGGTGCGCTCCCTACGCTGCGGCCGGCCCGGCTGTGCCTGCCACGCTGACCCGCCCCAGCTCCACGGGCCCTACGTCCAGTGGAGTTACAGCTTCCGGGGCAAACGGGTCAACCGTTGGCTCTCACCCGAACAGGTCCAGCTCTACCGGTCTCAAGTCGACCGTGGTCGGCATCTCAAGGAGCTCCTCGCTGAACTCGATGCCGCCGAGATCCTTCGCGCCGAACATGACCAGGGGTGGGGGGCCTGAAAGCCCTCTCAGATGTGCGGAAAGCGGGCGTCAGGGGCTGGGAAGCCGAGATGGGAGGTCGCATGAGATCTAAGATACTACGGCAATGCGGCGATTGTCCCAGTCATTAGGCGGAGACTATCCGCCTAGTTAAGCGGAGACTGTCCCGATCGCCAGATGGAAATTGTCCTGGCGGACTCTCCAAGGCGCTCCCGGCCACAAGGGGCCCTAGCAGTCGCAGCCGTAGGGTGACTCGTCCGACTTGCCGTTGACTTCCGGAGTCGCCGAGTAGGCCGCTACGGGCGCAGTGAAGGGTGGGCGAGGACGAGGAGGAGGGAGAGGGTACCCATGGAGAGGACAAAGGCTACGTACAAGGCGACGTCGGTGATGAGGTCGAGCGGGATGACGAAGAGGCCGTCGCCGCCGCCGCGGTGCTCCTGTGCGTACCGCCTGCCCGGACTCCAGTCTAAATTTTCCAGCTCACCGTCCACGTGATCTCGCGTTGAGATCAGCTCCGAGCTGGGTACAGAAAACCGGTAGCGGCGTGTACGAGCCGCCCCGGACTGGCCCAGAACGGCGCTTCCTCCGAAGTCAGCGAGGCCAGGGATCAGAACCTTACAACAACCCCACCAGGGTTGTTGCAAAGAGGGTTGCAAGGTTGCGCCGAGCGGGCGGATGCGGCTTCCTCGACTCTGTTCACGACGCTGGCTCGGGACCGCCGCTTCGAAGAGGTCCCAGGCCGACGCGGGTACTGGGGTCTCAGGTGAGTGCGATCGAGAGACTCGGCAAACACGACCACCTTTTCCGGTCTCCTGCCCAACCTTGCCCACGCGGCGGACATTCATTTGACGGATGCGCCTGCCGGCGCTTAACTGCAGAGGTAATGAAGTTCCCGGACTGCCGTATCCTCCGCAATCGGGACCACCCGTGGCTGGGGCGAGCCGTCATCTCGGGGCTCCGGAGCACCCTCGTGGGATTGCTGACGTGTGGTGTATTTGTGATGGGCCTTGCTGGGTGTGGGGCGACTTCTGGTGCTCCGCCAACCGTCGTCTGCGGCCACGTCCTTAGTCGGTCGGAGGCTGGCATTGAGGTCTACACCATCTGGGGCCGAGACGCTCGCGGGACTGTCCGATACCCCACCGTGGGCAATGTTGTGTATGTGCAAGTCGCCAGAGGTTGCTTACTTGGTAGTGAGGTGCAAATGCGGCCGGCCGGACTTCTGCGCGTTGTAAAGTCGGTTCGGGCTAGAGATGGACACTTCGCGGTGGTGGTCGTGAAGCAAGTCCGTCCGGGCTTGGCCACGATCACAGCGACGCACGGCGGGCGCAAGATTGGCGCGATCAGAATCGAGCTGCTACCGGAGCCACCGCCGCCGTCGCCCTAACGCAGCGTGTGGCCGCAACCAAACTTGACCCTTCGCTGTTGTCTGTGGCGTAAGGAGCGGCCACAGGGTCTGTAGCAGTGGTGTGTCTTGCTAAGCGAACATGAGTGATGTGTAAGACTTGGTGGCATGGCATTACTGCGACTCAAGGCGGCGGCGGAGGTGCTGGGAGTGCACCCGGTGACGTTGCGGTTGGGCAGACGAAGGCCGGGTGCCGGTGGTCTGCCCGGGCCGGGAACGGAGATTCCGCACCGAGGAGCTGGAGCGGTTGCCGGTGGCCGGGTCAAAGTAAGCACTGGTGGCCAACAGAAGTAAGCGCCTTCCCGTCAGCTGAGCGAGCGCGCGAAGGGCTTCCGGTGCGGGATCCATGGTTAGGACTGGAGGTTCACCGTTCCGCTCCTCGGTCGACCGTGGCACATGCGGCTATGGACGCCGCGTGGTCACCGACCATCCCTCGACCGAGCGCGATGAGCTCCATGACCCGGGGGTCGACGACGCGGTAGTGGGCGAACCGGCCGCTGCGCCGCATCGCCAACAGCCCGCAGGATACCAGGCAGGCCAGGTGGGCGGAGACCCGGCCCTGGGAGATCGTGGTCTGAGCCACGCACTCAGTTCCGGTCCGCTCCTCGGTGGCGCAGAACTCGAGCAGGTGCAGGCGGGTGGGATCGCCCATGGCTCGGTAGAAACGGGCCAGCAACTCATCCGCGGCTCTATCGCCGGTCTCGGCGCTGAGGGGTTGGGAGGGAGCGTACGAAGCTGTCATGCGGCGCAGCATGACAGCTTACTGACATCGCGGTCGAAGCCCTGGGCCGCCAGTTTGATCCCCTCCGCCATCGTGAGGTAGGGGCACCAGGTCCCCGCCAGCTGGTCGATGGTCAACCCCGCCTCCAACGCGTAGGTGGCGGCGAGCACCATGTCGCCCGCACCGTCGGCCAGGATGTGGACCCCCAGTACGCGGCGGGAATCCGCGTCGGCGACGATCTTGACCAGCCCTCTGGTGTCCCGACTGACGATCGCGCGGGGGACGTAGGCCAGCGGCAGCACCGAGCAGGTGCAGCGGATTCCGGAGGCCGCGGCTTCCTGGTCGGTCATGCCCACGGCTGCGATCGCGGGGGTGGTGAACGTCACTCGGGGAAGATGGCGGTAGTCGATCTCCCGGTCACCGCCGAAGAAGGCGTTCTCCACGACGGTGGTGCCGTGGGCGCCCGCGACGTACACGAACTGGGGCGCGCCGGTGACGTCACCGGCGGCCCAGACCCGGGGGGAGGTGGTGTGAAGCCTGGTGTCGACCACGACCTCGCCGCGAGCCCCCACCTCCACTCCGACCCGGTCCAATTGCAGACCGGCGGTGTTGGGTCGGCGCCCCGTCGCCATCAGAAGGTGATCGGCCTGGACCTCCCGAGGAGCGTCCCCTCCCAGCCGCACCCGGGGACGGTCGCCGTCCCAGCTGACTCCCAAGAGCGGCGCTGCCGTGATCACCTCGACCCCCTCGTCCGCCAGCACTGCCGCCAGCGCGGTGGAGATCTCCGGCTCCTCGGCCGGCGCTAACCGGGGCAGCGCCTCGACCAGCGTCACCCGGCTGCCCAAGCGGGCGAACAGTTGGCCCAGCTCCAAGCCCACGTAGTTACCGCCGACCACCACCATGGACTCGGGAACCCGGTCCAGCTCGAAGGCGGTGGTGGAGGTGAGGTACGGACCCCCGTCCAGCCCCGCGACCGGTGGGTTCCAGGGGGAGCTGCCCGTGGCGACCAGGTAGTGCTCGGCCTCGATCCGACCCGCCCCGACCTCCAGCGCTGGTCCGGGGACGAACCGCGCTTGTCCCCGCCTGATCTCCCATCCATAACTCTGGGCCAGATCCAGGTACTTCTCCTGGCGCATCGAGTCCACGATCTCCCGCTTGCCGGCGACCAGGGCCGCCATGTCGACCGGCCCCGCCTGGGTCATAATCCCCGGGAAGCGTTGGTCCATCGCAACGTGGCGCGCGTCGGCCGCCGCGAGCAGGGCCTTGGAGGGGATGCAGCCGACGTTGACGCAGGTCCCCCCGACGGTGCCAGCCTCAATCATGATCACCTGGAGTCCCCGGCTGCGGGCCGCAATCGCAGCCGCGAAGCCGGCGCCTCCGGACCCCACTATCGCCAGGTCATACCTCATCAGGGTGGATCCTCCAACCAATTCTGACATTCGTAAATCACTATACATTGATTCAGCTTGCGCGAGCGCGGGCCGCGGTGCCAGGGACCAGAACCCCAACGCACGCGTCGGCCCGGTCGCGGCCGAGGGACCCAAGCATTCGGTCAGCCGCCGTAGCGGCCGGTGGTCACTTCCAGGGGCCGCTGCCGGTCAGGGTCATCGCCGCTGACACGCAGCCACCCCTAGCTCAGGTGGGTTGCCAGGAACTCCAGGGCGAGCGGATAGGCGTTTAGCCGGTTGCTCCTCTTCGCCAGCCCGTGTCCCTCGTCGGGAAAGACCAAGAGTTCGCAGGGGACGCCACGGGCCTGCAGGCCGGCGACCAACTGCTCCGCCTCCGCCAGCGGCACCCGGGGGTCGTTTGCCCCATGGATCACGAAGAGCGGGGCTCGGATCTCGTCGATCCGGCTGAGCGGCGACAGGGACGCCAGCAACTCCCGGTCTCGCTCCAGAGATCCATACTCGCGCTCCCGCTGGGCGCGGCGATACGGCGAGGTGTTCTCTAGGAAGGTCACCAGGGACGAGATCCCCACGATGTCGACTCCAGCCGCCCAGAGCTCGGGCTGGAAGGCGAGGCCAGCCAGCACCATGTACCCTCCGTATGAGCCTCCCCACAGCGCAGCCCGGCCGGGGTCGACTCCCAGTTCCGGCAGCCAGCGATGCAGGGCCGCCAGGTCTGAGACCGAATTCAGACGCAGCCCGACGTCATCCGCCGAGTACCACCTCCTGCCGTACCCCGTGGAGCCTCTCACGTTGGGGACCAAGACCGTGTGGCCGGCGGCGACCAGCCCCTGGACGACCGGGTTGAACCCCCTGACCGCCTGGGACTCCGGGCCGCCGTGAATGTGCACCACCGCGGCCCCGGTGGCCTGCCCACTGGGTCGGTACAGGAAGCAAGGGATCCGCTCGCCATCTGGGGCTGGCACCCGATGGGTGGTCGGCTCGACCAGGGCCATGTCCCCCAACTGCGAGGAGCTCTCTGCCAGCCGGACCGCCTCGCCCGAGTCCGCTTGGACCAGCAGGATGTCGCCGGGGATCCGCGGGCTCGTGAAGGAGACCGCTACGAACCTGGAGTTGGGAGACCAGACCGGCTCGGCGGTGGCGGGTGCTCCGACCCACCCCGTGCCCGGCAGTGCGATCTCTCGGAGCCGGGCGCCGCTGGCCCCGTCGTGGATCGTCAGGTGGGCCTCCCCGTCACGGTTGGTCAGGACCAGGATCGAGGCGCCGTCGGGGGAGAGCCAGCCGGTGACATCCCACTCGGGGTCCGCCACCAGCTCGGTCCAGGTCCCAGATCGCAGGTCGAGCCTGGCGAGCACGGTGCGGTCTCGCTCTCGGTCAGTGGTGACGAGCGCGGCCTCTCGGTCAGGGTAGAGGGCGACCCGCAGGTGCTGGGCTGCCTCCGTGCCGCTGGTGAGCTCGACGAGGGTCGGCTCGGTGACCCCGATCATGACCAGCTGCTGTGACATCGGGCGCGGCCCCGACCTGGCCATGACAGCCAGGTCCGCCGCGGGGGCCACCGCCACCTCCTCCAGCGCACCGCCCTGGTCGTACAGCACCCGCTGGGAACCGGTTGCCGGATCCAGCACCAAAAGGTCGAAGTCGACGGAGTTTCGGCGGTTGCTGGAATAGGCCACCCACTCACGCCCAACCTGGAGAAGGTTGTGAAAGAACCGGGGATCGTGGACCAGTGGCTTGAGGTCGGCGAGCCCGACCGGCCCCGCTGGCGGCGGATCGAGCTCCAGGATGGACAGCTGGTGTCTCTCATCCCCACCTTGGTCGTGCTCGACGATCACGGCTCGGCGCCCGACCAGGTAGCGTCCCGAGCAGGCTCCCGGCAAAGCTGTGAGTGGACGCCGCTCCCCTTCGGAGGTGATCTCGACGAGTTGGAAGGACCCGGACTCGTCGGTGGCCGCGAGGATCCGGCCCTGGTCATCGACGTCCAAGGCGCGCCAGGAGTTGACGCTCAGAAGTCGCTCCAAATCGCCCGCCATCGCCTCATCGTAGAGGCTGGCTGCTGCCGCGACCCGGAGCTGGCCGCCGGTCAAAGTCGGTGGGAAAGGGTCACCGGTTGGGCGGGTCCGCCGAGGCGGGTCAGGCCTCGGGGGTGCGCGCCAGTGGCGCCATCGCCGTCCCCTGGGGGGCCGGGCCGACGCTGCGGCGCAGCGGAACCTCCTTCAGGAGCCAGGTGACCGCGAACGCCAGCAGTGCGAACGGCACTGCCCAGAGGAAGACCGGATGCAGCGAGGCGGTGACCGCCTCAATGTATCCGTGGTGCACCGGCTTGGGCAGTCTCGCCAGCACCGCCGGGCTCGCGCCCGCCGCGCCCACGAAGTCGGCCGGGAGCCTGATCCCCACCAGGTAGTGCGCCAGGTTGCCGGTCAGGACGTTGGCGAAGATGGCTCCGAAGACCGCGGTGCCGAAGGAGCCTCCGATGGAGCGGAAGAAGGTGGCCCCGGAGGTGGCGACTCCCAGCTCGCTGTGGGCGACGGCGTTCTGCACCGCGATCACCAGGACCTGCATGACCGCTCCCAGGCCCAGGCCCAGCACCACCATGTAGAGCGAGATCGTCAGCATGGACGTCCCAACCTCCAAGCGGGAGAAGAGGAACAGGCCGACGGTCATCACCGCGGTTCCGACAATGGGAAAGATCTTGTAACGGCCGAAACGGCTGATGAGGATCCCCGACCCGATCGAGGTCACCAGCAGCCCGCCCATCAGGGGGAGCAGCTCCAGCCCGGAGTCGGTGGGGCTGGCTCCCTTGACGATCTGCAAGTAGGTGGGCAGGTAGGTGATCGCCCCGAACATCGCGAAGCCGACGATGAACCCGATCGCGCTGGTGGCGGAGAAGACCCGGTTGGCAAAAAGGTGCAGCGGCAGGATCGGCTCAGCGGCGCGGCGCTCCACCAGCACGAACCAACCGAGGAGCACCACCCCCAGCCCGGCCATGATCGCGATGGGAAGTGAGATCCACGGATAGGTGGTCCCGCCCAGGGTGGTGAGCAAAACCAGACAGGTCACGCCCCCCGCCAGCACCACCGCGCCGAGGTAATCGATCACATGCTGCACGCGCCGCAGCGCGCTGGGCAGGAAGCGGGCGGTGACCGCCAGGGCCACCAGGCCGATGGGGATGTTGACGTAGAAGATCCAGTGCCACGAGAGGTTCTGAACGAAGAACCCACCCAGCAGGGGGCCGGCCACGCTGGCCAGGCCAAAGACGGCGCCGAAGATCCCCTGGTACTTGCCCCGGTCCCTGGGGGGCACCACGTCGCCGATGATCGCCTGGGCTCCGACCATCAGACCTCCGGCGCCCAGCCCCTGCAGGGACCGGAAGAGGATGAGCTCGGTCATCGACGAGCTGAGCCCCGACAGAGCGGAGCCGACCAGGAAGATGACTATCGCCGCCTGGAAGAAACTCTTGCGCCCGTACATGTCCCCGAGCTTCCCCCACAGCGGCGTCGAGACGGTGGAAAGCAGCAGGTAGCCGGTGACCACCCAGGAGAGGTGGGACAGGCCGTGGAGATCGCCGGCGATGGTGGGCAGCGCGGTGGCGACGATCGTCTGGTCGAGGGCGGCCAGGAGCATCCCCAGCATCAGCGCCCCGATGACCAGGAAGACGCTGCGCTGCCCCAGCCCCGGTATCGCCGTGGGCTCGACGGCCACCGGATCCATGTCGGCCATCAGCGCCCGTGCTCCGAGAGCGAGATCGCGGTGACCGCGGGCACACGGGCGGTAAGGGCCGCACCTGCCGGAGGCGCCGTTCGCCGCACGCCGGGCCTCGCCGTGGCGCGGGTTGGTCGCGGCTCCGGCAGCCCGGATGCGATCAGGTCGAAGGCTTGCCCCAAAGTCTCGGCCAGCGACCTGGTGCCCTGCTCCTGACGCCAGCGGGCGATCGCGGTCCGAACCGCGGCCATCGCCACGCTCACCACCAGCTCGGCGTAGAGCCCACGGCCATCGCCAGATGTCTCCCGCGCCTGGATCGCCTCCACGAGCGTCCGCTCCAACGCGCTGACCGATGACAGCAGGCGGGGCAACAGCTCCGGAGAGGCCTTGATGATGTCCATCCGCAGCGCCCAGTCATCGCTGC
Source organism: bacterium (assembly GCA_021817185.1). The sequence continues at coordinate 3,961 of JAKAVU010000003.1, read as the reverse complement.
TCGCCACCGCCTCCATGGCATAGGCGGTGAGCACCGCGCGGAGCGAGTCGAGAGCCGCTTCTCCGGCAGGTCGCTGGGAGACGGCGCAGCTCAGCTCCTCGGCACGCTCTGAATCGATCCCCACCAGCGCATCCTCCTTGGAGGAGAAGTGGTTGAAGAAAGTCCTGACCGCGACGTCGGCGGCGTCGGCGATCTCCTCGACGGTCACGTCGTGGAGGCCCCGCTCGGCGACCAGCCGAAGGGCCGCGGACCGCAATGCCTGGTGGGTCGCCAGGCGCTTGCGATCACGTCTCCCCAGCACCGACCCGTCCTCGCTCACCACCCAACTCTTGCATATGGCTGCACACAGTGCAACTTTTCACTTAGTGCACGATTTCGGGCGAAGGCCCCCAGGAGGTCGGGGACCCACCAGGTGCAGTGTGGGTCTACATGGCCGGCAGGCTAGTGAGGGTGGTGGCCGTGGTCAGGCCCGCTCCATCGGGCCAGTCCGGGCGCGATACGGTCACGAACCGTCGCCGCGACGTCGGCGAACAATCGAGGCTGGTCCCGCCTCGTACTTCGGCCGCCCTGGCCGAGGCGGGGAGCGGATCACTCGATGGCGCAGAGGCCGTGGTTCGCGCATGCACCCATGTGGGTGACAGCCTCAAGGGTGTAAGCTGCCGGGGTGTCGTCTCGCGGCAACCCGTACCACTTCGGCTCTCCGGTGGAGGGTGACCATTTCACCGATCGAGTCGAGGAGTTGGCGAAGCTTGAGGCGCTGATGCTGAACGGGCAGAACCTGGTGCTTATCGCTCCCAGGCGCTTTGGCAAGAGCTCCTTGCTGGCCCGGGCCGCTCAGGGGGTGCGCCAGCGGGGCGGCCGAACCGGCAGGGTGAGCCTGATGCGCTGCGCCAGCCAGAAGGACGTCGCCGAGGCGACCTTGCGGGCGGTGCTGAACGGCCCCCTGGGCTGGTTGCACGGACAGACCGCCGAGCTCATGCAGCTCCTGCGGCGCATCCGCCTCAGCCCTCAGGCGACCCTTGACCCCCACTCGCCCTCGGGGCTCAGTGTCTCCTTCGGCCCTCACGTCGCCGACTCGCCGTGGCAGGAGGCCCTCAGCGATGTCGTCCACCTCTTGGGGGAGGCCGGCGACCGCGCCCATCCGGTGGCGATGATCTTTGACGAGTTCCAGAAGGCTTACGAGATCAGCCCCAACATCCCCGATCTCATGAAGGATCTGGTGGATGAGCTGCCCGCGATCAGCTTCGTCTTCGCGGGCAGCAAGCGCCACCTGATGGACGCCATGGTCAATGACCCGGACCGGGGCGCGCTCTACCACATCGGCCACAAGCTCTACCTGGGGCGGATCCCGAAAGCGGAGTTCACCAGCTACCTCTTGGAGCGCGCGGCGGCGGGCGGGAAGGGGCTGGGGATCGGCGTCGCCGAGGCGATCTACGCCGCCGCCATGGGCGTCCCCAACGACGTGCAGCTGCTGGCCTTCTGGGCCTACGAGTCGGCGGGTCGGGAGATTGACGAGGCCGCTCTCAAGCAGGCCCTGCAGATCGCCGTCGGAGATAGCAAGGCGGAGTTCGAGGCTCGGTTCGACGCGCTGGGGCTGTCGCAGCAGCGCCTGCTCAAACTGATCGCCAAGCGGCCGCTGGAACACCTCAAGGGGCAGGTGGTGCAGGCGGAGCTGGGGGTGAGCCACACCTCGGTCGCCAAGGCGGCAGACTCCTTGCTGAAGACCGAGTTGATAGAGATGCAGGATCGGCGCTGGCGGGTGGCCAGCGGACTCCTGCGAGAGTGGCTGCTGAGCGACTGAGCCGCTCCCGGATGAGGCTGCTGGTGCCCGGCGGGCATGGTGCAGCGCTGCTCCGGGTCCGCAGGGAGCAAGCCGGGTGCCGCCGGCGGTGCCACCGACGGCTGCAGGGCCCGCACGGCAAGCTGGGTCCTCCCTGAGCTGCCCGCGGTCGCGCCAGCGGCCAATTGCGGCCGAGCCCGGGGCACCGGGACGCCAGGACATCCGCCGCGCCGCCAGAAGCCGGTCCCGTGAGGCGCCTCGGGAGGGTCGCGGGCCCCGGGATCAGCCGCGCAGGAGGGCGGAGATGGTCTGCCTGAGCGCGTCGGGCCCGCGATGGCCGCGCGCGACCAGCCGCAGCTCCGTAGCCACGATGCCCGCCCGCCACACGGCCTCAAACCCTGGTGACACTGGCCCCAGGGAGCGATAGCCATCCAGCATGAGTCGGCTGTCCTGAAGCGAGAACCAAGATCTGACGTCCAGGGCCGGGTGGGAGCGGTAGGCATCGCCGAAGTCGATCAGGCCGGTGAGCTCCCCCGAGACGGGGTCGACAAAGCAATGCTCGGGGCCCGGATTGGAGTGGAGCGTGACCCGCTCTCCATCTTCCGGCACGTCCTTCAGCAGCGAGGCGGCCACCTCCCTGAGGTCCGGCTTCCCCGGCCAGCGAGAGTCCTCCTCGAGAACCCGGATCGAGGCGTCCAACCGGTAGGCGATTCGCTGGCGGAGGTCGCCCGGTGCGGCGTCCCCCGGGACCAGCCCGGATGCCTCCAGCTCCCTTTGGTCCGCCGCGTGAATGCGTCTCAGAGTCACCCCGACCGCCTCCAGCACGGCGGCCCGGCCCGCCTCGGACAGCGGCGCCTGTTCCAAGGGCACCCCGCGCATCCTGGTCATGACCAGATACTCGACGTCCTCCTCTCGACCGTAGCCAAGCAACTTCGGCAGCGGCAGCCCCAGCGGGGCCAGGTGGTCAAGGATGAAAGCCTCTTTGCGCAGGCTGGTCCGCGGTCGCACCCGGGGGGGACGCTGGGTCTTGACCACCGTGTCGTCCCCACACAGGTAGGCTCGGGCCTCGCCACCGCTCTCGTCGACCTCAGTCACCGCGCTCACATGGGGCGCGTGCCTCCGCGCCAACTGGAGCACCAGCTCGGCGGGGAGCACCGGGTCGGGCGCGTTCGGCTGGGAGTAGGTGTCGGCGTAGGTCAATGTGACATCCTCTGGTCAGTCGGCATTCCGATCCCTGACTCTACTCATGGCTCCCCGTCCGGACCCGCCGGGTCCCATCCGGCCTCTTCGATCGCAGCCAGGGCGGCCAACCACCCGCCGTTCTCGAGCAGAGTCGAAGGACTGCCCTCTTCTACCACTGCACCTTGGTCGAGGACCACCACCCGGTCGGCGCCACTGGCGGTCGCCAGCCGATGCGTGACGGTGACGATCGCGCAGTTACTCGCCCAGGCCGCATGCTGCAGCGCCAGCTGGAAGGCGGCGTCGCTCGCCCGGTCGAGGGCCGACGTCGCCTCGTCGAGCAGCAGCACGCGGGGCTCGACGAGCACGGCGCGAGCCAGGGCGATCAGCTGGCGCTGGCCGGCCGACAGGTTGAGGCCGCGTCCCCCGCCTTCCCCCGCGAGCCGGGTGTCGAGACCCTCAGGCAGATCCTCCAGCCATGAGCCCAACCCGACCAGGCTGAGCGCTTGCCGAATCGCGCCGTCGGTGAACTGGCGGTCGTCGAAGGTGACGTTGGTTCGCAGAGATGCGGAGAAGAGTTCAGCGCTTTGGGGGACGTAACCCACGAGCTGGCGACGCTCGCGCTCCTCCAGCTCGAAGGGGCAAAGGCCGTCCACCAGCACCGTCCCCTGCTGCGGACGATACAGCCCTCCCAGAAGCGCGACCAACGTGGACTTGCCCGATCCGGTCCGGCCCACGATCGCCACCCGCTCGCCGGGGTTGACTGTCAGGCCGATCCCCTTCAAGACCTCGGCCCCGCCGACATATCCGAACCTCAGGTCGCGCACCACGATCCCCGGCCCACCATGCGGGACCGGGCGGCTGTCCGTCCGGTCCTCGACGGGAAGCTTGAACACGTCGAAGATCCGCTCCAAACCGCTCAGAGCGGCCTGGACGCGGTTCCACTGGTCGCCCAGCGCCGTGATGGGCGCGAAGAAGTTCTGAAACAGGAGCACGAAGGCA
>JAKAVU010000160.1 GCA_021817185.1 bacterium | reverse complement strand
GGCTCTTGGGGGTAGGCGCGGACCCGGGGCAGCTCCCAGAGATTGCCTGAGGTCTCGGACCATGCGAAGCGTCCCAGCCAGTTGTCCTGGAGGCCTCCGACGTATCCCAGCTGGGCCAGCTGGGAGAAGAGCTGGTTCTGCGGCGGTCCGGTGGTGGCTGGAGAGGGGTACGGCCACAGCCCGCTGTAGGAGATGAACTGAATGGGGTACCCGGTGATCCCCTCCAGCTTCGCGGCGGTCTGCCCGGCCAGGAACTGGATCTCGCTGTTGGACTGGCCCCAGAGCACGGTCCCGTCGTTGTAGGTGTGGTCCTCGACCCAGAACCCGTGGCTGGCCAGGTAGCTCAGCTCGTTGGCGGTCATGTAGTACTCCTGGCCATTCTTGATCCCGATGAGACCGCTGCAGGGGAGGAAGGTGGCGGTCAGATGGTCGGCCTCCAGCACGGGCAGCGCGTACTGATACTCGTTGGCGAAGCCATCGTCAAAGGTGATCACCACCGGCTTGGCGGGAAGTGGCAGGCCATACAGAAGGTAGTCGGCGAGCCTGACCAGGGAGATGCTCGAATAGCCCTCTTGAACCAGATAGCTCATCTCTGAGGAGAACTGGCCGGGCGGGACCGTCAGCCCGTAATCGATCTCGTAGCTGTACTGCGAGGTGTAGTGGCTGCGATCGGGGTAGGGGCCGACCAGGTGGTACATCAGGATGGGCACGGACGCGGTTCGGGCGGGGACACTCGCGGGCTCGATCACCGGTGCATCGATCGAGGCTGGGCCCGCTCCGACCACCTGCGGTGCCCGCGCGCCACCGCCTGGAGCCACGATGAGCTGCAGGTGGGTGTAGTCGGCGGCAACCCCGGCCGGTGTGACCTGGCCTGGCTCGCGGAAGGTCACCGACACCGGGATCGAGACGGCTCCTGCCACAGACACCGAGGGATCTTCTCGGCTGTACCAGGTGGCCCCGCCATGCGGGTTGCCCAATCTGAACGCCACCACCCGGGAGGCTCCGGAGAATTTGGCGCTGAGCTCCTCGGTGCGGGCTTGGGCTGACGGCCACTGGGCCTGTGCGGCCGGCGCCAACTCCCGCCACTGCGCCATGTAGTCGCCCGCCACCAGCTGACTCATGAACCGATCGGCCAAGACGGCCGCCGCTCGGATGGGGGAGAGGTCGGGCGTTGCGGAGCTCCTGAGGTGGGTGCGAGGGGGCGCTCCGCAGGCACTGACCACCGCCATAAGCAGACCCGTGGCCACGAGGGCCGAAGCCCTGGCGACCCGCGGCCGCAGCCCAGCGTGTCGTCGCGGCCGCGTCGGACTGGTCGATTGCGCCGCTGGGGGCGGGGTCCTGTGCAGCCGGATCACCGGGCCGTCCCGCTTGGTCGTGGGGGCGCCGGCCCAGCTCCGATCGCCGATGACCTTGGGGCAAGGCAGGAGATTCCCCAGCCTGTCGCCATCACATGATCAGAACAACCGATCCAGCGGCCGCCGACTGTGAACGCTACATTCAGATGGCGGGCCGACATCGAAGGGGTCAACCTCCGCCCACGCCCGCTTCGGTGTCGCCGTGGGCCAAAGGTTTCCCACCCCACCCCATCGGTCCGTCGCCAGGCGTGGCAGCTACACGGTGGATCCGACCGCCGCGAATCTTGCCGCCGGTGGCGCCGAAGGCGGCTCGCGGCTGTCGGCTCTTCGTGGGAGACCACTGGCGGCCACCCCATGGCATCAGCGGCAACGGGCCTCCCGGCGCAAGACTTCGCCGCGATCGCCATTCGCGCTCACCAGCCCATTTTCACACCGAGGCGCGCCTGGGACCTGGCGCGGTGATGACCGTCCCGCGCTCACGGCAGCCGTCCACCGCGGCCGCGGACTAGGTGGAGCGGCACCAGTCTCCTCAGCCTGGCGGTCTCGGCGAGCGGCCTGCGGAAACCGTCTGGGGGGCGTCGCCGGTGGCTCAGTCGTCGCCGGGGTCGGGCCTCTCAGCCCCTCCACCCCGTCCCCGTTTCGGATGCTCCGAGGTCACGATGAAGGGGACGCAGCACATATCGCGACCCTCCTGCCCGTGACCCTGGCTCGCGACCGCTCCAGCTCGGTCCGCAGTCAGATGGCTGTATGGCTGCTCAAGACGACCATCCGTGCCGCCTCGCAGACCAGGTCACTACCCGTTTCTGGCTTGACTGGCATCAACCATCCAGTACCTGGCCCATGGCTTATCGGTGCCCACGAGACCTCGTAGCCGCCTCGGGCGAAATCCTCCTCGGCCGGGAGATACCCCACCCAGCCGCCCGTGTAGCCATTGAAGAAGGCGGGCTGGGTGGCGAACTGCGCCTCGAAGCTGACAGCGAGCTGGGTGAACGTCTCCATCGGCACGCCAACGAGGACTCCGGAGCCAACTCCCAGTCCCTGAACCTCGATCGGGATGGTGATCCGCACCTCGCCCGCCGCTCTGCGGTCCTCAACTGCGCGAAGCCACGGGGCTGGGTCGACGCCCCACTTGTCCATCGCCTCCTTCGCCAGTTGGCTAGCCTGTTGGCGATCGGGCAGATCCTGCAGCTCGAGCCGGAACCAGGTCCGGGCTACCAGGAGTGGGAGCTCAGCGAGCGGGCCATTGCGGTTGGTGAGGGAAAGAGCCTCGGACCCGATGGTTGAGGCCGTATGAGCGAGGTCATCGTGAGTTCCTCGCCACCGGGGGTTGACATCTCCGGCCGAGCCGTTCACCACCAAAACCGGGCAGCCGACCTCGGGAGCAACGGCTCGCCGGACAGCACCCGGCCAGTCGGCTGAGATAAGCAGGTTGTCGGACTTGAGGACGTTGGCGTGTGCACTGTAACGAACCACGACCGCAATCGGGTCGCCCGCAGCCGAAGCCACCTTCAGCACCCCCACTCTGGGATCCAGTGGGCCGTCGGCACGCGTTCCCATGAACGCCTGTCCTTCGGTCCCGATGGGGCGCCGGTTGACGCCGGCATCGGCCTTACCCACAGCCCAGCCTGCCACCGCCGGGGCCATTCGGTCCAGCGCCTCTTTCGCAGCTGCGCCAGCCCTGTCACAGAGAAGATCCAGATACGGTTGATCGGCCCGAGGTCCTGAGTGGGTGTGGGAGTAGCACACCATCGCGCCGGCCAGGCCGGAGCCACAGGCAGTGGCTACGGCCCTACGCACGGCGGCAGTCTGGGGCACCGAGAGTCCGACATTGTCGACCGCGACAAGAACACCCCGTCGGAGGCCATCGTCAAGGACCAGCGCAGCCACCTCCAAGCGGTCTAGGACTCCAACGGAGACCCCTTCGCGGTGATAGCCCTCCAGAGGATAGCCCACCTCGGGGGTGATATCGGCGACTGCGGCGCCTGCTTGCAGAATCTGCGCCACCTCCCAGCACCGTAGAGTTCTCGGCCAGCGTAGCGGATGGCCGAGGTCGCGGTACGGGGCCCGAAACAACCGTAAGCACCGATACCGCTGCGAGCGTTGGTGGCGTCAGCTCTGCCTCGCCTGGTGATGGCGCGCACGGAGTGCGGTCGGTCAGCGGCGGACGCCTAGCTAACCTGGGTAACCGCCCGCCCCAGTCGCTTGCGCTCTTCGGGCCACGGCGGCAGAATGGCCCCATGACCGAATGGGGTCGCGTGCTCCAGGGGTCGGCAAGTCACCGGCCAGGTGCCGAATTTGGGATCACGGCGACGAAGGGATCGCGGTAGTCGGCCAATGAGCGATCCGAACGCGCGCAAGGTACCGACACTGCCCTTCATGGTCTCCGTTGGCCTCATCATGCCATCCACGATGTTTGGGGCCGCGATTTTGTTGGACCGGTTTGTCTTCGGGGCACCGCTGTGGATCTTGGGATTTGTCGTAGGCACGCCGGTCGGGTGGGGGACTGGCCTGGGCGCTCTGCGCCTCTGGGCGGGAAGGCTTCCCCCAACCGTGTGGAGCGAGTCGGCTCGTTAGGCCCGGGAATCTCCGCCCGCCTGCTTATCAGGCCATCCGGAGTCGCTGACGCCGAAGGGTGGACCAGTGTGGTCCGTTAGTCGGTCGGACTGGGTCCAGGGTGTTGTCGGCGCTCTCAACCACCAGCCTGCCGAAAGCACCACTCCCTCCCAGGCCGCTCCACCAGATCGGAGGCGAACGCGTGGAGGCCAGGGTGAATGGCGCGGTGGGTTGCCGTCACGGTTGCCGTCAAGCGCATTTGGGTGGCGTCCAATCCGCTTGGCATCGGGGCTCGAATCGAGATCAAACTGGGGGTACCGGGGATGGGATTCGAACCCATACGGACTTTCGTCCTACGGTTTTTAAGACCGCTGCGGCTACCATTACGCCACCCCGGCGCGCCGTCTTCGCGCTTTCAGTGGCAGATTAGCGTCTGCTGGCCGAGAGCCCGAGCCGGGCCCCGACACCTGCCCCCGGCGAGCCGATAACTCCCATCGAGGTAGAGTCGACTCATTCAGTTGCCACTCGGCCAAGTGAGTGTCGGCCGCCTGCCGGCGCGGTTGGCCGAGCGCAGTTCAGCCCATGAGGAGGCCCTCCGTTGACCTTTCTGGTGCTACTCACCGCCGGACCCAGAACCGAGGCGGTCGAGACGGTCCTGGAGCTGGCCGCGGCCGCCGAACAGATGGGTCATCATCTGGAGGTCTTTCTGGCGGGGGACGGGGTGCTCCATGCCGCCCAGCTCGCAGGTCGGGTGGCGGTCACGCTCTGCGACGCGGACCTGCGATGGCGAGAGGCCCAACCCCAACCAGTTCCCGGGGTGCGCCGCGGCAGCCTGGCCGACCTAGCCCGCAGCGTCCGGAAGGCCGACCGTCTGCTCACGTTCGCGTGATCGACTCTACCGGCGCCGTCGTGGTCCTGGCGCGGGGCTCGCTCGCCGGTGACACCGCCCATCTGGCGGTGAGGGTGGCGCTGGCGCTGCCGCTCGGCGGTTCCCGGGTGGTGCTGGCTTTGGTGGACGCGGCTGCGGCTTTGGCTCTGCCTGAGGCGGATCCTGGTGGCCGCGGGAGCCAGCTCGCGCGCGAGCTTGAGTCCCTCACTGAAGACGAGGAGGTGCCGATCCTGGTTGAGCGCGACTCCCTGGTCCGGCTCGGCTTCGGCGATCGTGGTCTGCGCCGCGGGGCGGTCGCCGTCGATGGCGAAGAGCTGCGGCGGGTGTGCCTCATGGCGCGGAGCTGCCTTGTCCTCTGAAGAGCTTCGGGTTCTGCACCTCATCTCCCGTCTGGATGACCGACGGGCCTGGGCGGCCGCCGCCGCGGGTCCCGGCGTCGCAGGCGTGGTCCTGCTGCTCCATGACGCGGTGATGGAGACCAGAGAGTCGGTGGCGGGATATGTGGCGGCTCTCGGGCACGGTCAGGGCAGCTCGACCCAGGTGTTGGCGAGTGCGCGCGACGCGCAGCGCCGGGGAGTCGGTGACCGGTGGCGGACGATCGACTATCGCGAGATGGTCAAGTTGATGGCGGAGGCGGACCGGGTGATCTCCTGGTGAGTGGCGCGGACGGCCCGTCGCCACTGGCTCGCCTGGATGACTCCGACATCGAGCGCTACAGTCGCCAGCTGCTCCTGGATGAACTGGGAGAGGCCGAGCAGCTGAGGGTCATGCATTCGCGGGCGGTGGTGATCGGATGCGGCGGGCTCGGTGGGCCGGCGGCGCTGCACCTGGTGGGCGCCGGTGTCGGGAGCATGCGGCTGGTCGACCCGGACCTCATCAGCTTGGACAATCTGCACCGCCAGGTCGCCTTTCGGGCCTCTGACGTCGGCCGGCCCAAGGCGGAGGTCCTCGGGTCGGCGCTGATGGAGCTCAATCCCAGAGTCGCGGCGGAGGCCCTGGTGGAGCCGCTCTCGCCCGCTTCTCTGGACCTCACCCTGAGGGACTGCGATCTGGTGTTGGAGTGCTCGGATCAGCCAAGCCTCAAGTTCGCAGTCAACGATTGGTGCGTCCGGCACCGCGTGCCGCTGGTGGTGGGCGGCGCGATCGGCTGGCGGGGCCAGGTGACGTCCGTGGTCCCGGATTCCGGCTGCTTCCGCTGCCTCTTCCGGGCGCCCACCCCGGGGGCCGACCTCACTTGCAGGCTGGCGGGGGTGATCGG
>JAKAVU010000159.1 GCA_021817185.1 bacterium | reverse complement strand
GTGACTTCACCAGTCCCCTCTCCCGACAGCCAGCAGCTGGCGTACTGGAGCGTGTCGCCGAGCGGGACCGCGACCCTGGAGATAACGGCGCTCGCCGGTGGCGGCAGCCCGGTCGCGATCGCCACCTCCTCGTCACCACATCCGCAGGCGGTCTGGATCAACGACAGCACCTTGATGTATGCGGATCAGGGGGAGCTCCAGGAGGTGAACCTCGACGGTCAGACCAGCCCGGTCTACAGCTGGGTGAAGCTCGGGCCCGACCAGAGTTTCTACCTTGATCCCCAAGCCCACGCGCTGTTCGCCCGGCCGGGCGGGACGCCCACGGTCTACAACCTGGCGGCGGGATCCGCGACCACCATCCCCGGGCTGGTGGGCAGCCCACAGTGGTCGCCGAGCGGCGCCCAGATGGCCTACATCGGCGCCGAGGGGGGTGTTGACTCGATCTATCTGGCCGGCACCTACGGCAGCGCGCCCCGCCAGCTGCTGGTGGCGCCCCAGGGGGTCAGCCTCTCCAACCTGCGCTACAGCCCCGACGGGGCCTACCTCGCCTACCTGGCGACCCAGGATGGCGGGGGCAGCCAGGCCGGGGCCGTGGACATCGCGACCGGGACCAGCGCCCTGCTCAGCACCAGGACGGGTTTGAGCGACCTGGCCTGGTCTCCATTCGGAGGGGCGGTCTCGGCGCTCCAGCAGGAGGGAGGCGACCAACAGGAGGTCGTCACCCTGCAGCTCTCCACCCCGCCGCTCGCGAGCTCGGGCACGACCAAGGCCGGGCAGGCGCTTGACCTCGCGAGCACCCTCGCCCAGCTGCAGATCACCAACAGCCCCTCCGCCGCGGCCCAGATCACCGAGCTGCTGGCGCCCGGGACCACGATCCCGCAGTCGACCCTGCTCCCCGGCTCCTTCGACCGCTACTACGCCGTCTCCAGCACCCCCGCCAGCGCGGGGAGCAGCACCTATCAGGTGGCGATCGAGCTGGTGAGCGATGCGACCTCCAGCAACCCCGCCAGCGCGCTGGACGAACAGGTGACCGTGCAGCTGGGGAGCGCCACCCCGCAGATCTCGGCGATCTCCCTCGGCGCCCTGACCGCCCTCCCGATCGGGCCGCTGGTGATCTCGGCGTCGGCCCAGGCCAACCAAGGCCAGGGGACCACCTTCACGCTCCAGTTCAACTCGGACCTGGACCCGCTGACCGTGAGCTCGCAGTCCATCTCCCTTCAGGATGCGGGGCAGCCGGTTCCCGGACTCCAGATCTCCTACCTCGCGCAGACCAGGACCGTGGTGGTGGCGACCGGCCCTCTGCCTGCCGGACCGCTCACCCTGACCGTCTCCTCTCCCCTGGCGGACGTCGATCACAATCAGATGGCGGTTCCCTACACCCTGAGCCTGCCCGGGCCGCCCACCACCGCTGCCAGTGGGGGATCCCAGGCCAGCAGCGGCTGACCGCCTTCCGCCGGACATAGGCGCCCTGCCCGACTGAGCACGCCGCCTTGGTGACGAGGACGGCCGCGATGGGCGGGACGACGCCGGGCAGGGTCCTGCCCGCCGGCCGGGGTGATCTCGCAGGCGCCGGGAGTGCGTCCTGATGGCTGCCGGTCAGCGGACCTCGATGTTGAACGTGTTCATGCACCCGATCGACCGCCTGGCGACTCCACCCTGCCGACCCTGGGCTCCCGGCCGCGGGGTAGCGGGCGGAGGATGCGAAGGCTGACCTTGCCCGTCAGTGCCGAGCCGGCGATGGAATCGCGGTCAAGGCAGAGCCCAGGTGTTGCCCCTGAGCGGGACTTCGACCAAATCCTGGCGGAATACATCCGCCGACTCACGGACATCGACTATCGCTCGGCCGGAACCGCTCGCACGTATTCCCTCTGGGTCATCGACTACCACCGCTGGCTGAGTCAGTTCCACCCCGGCACCGGGCTGGGCCGGGCCACCGCCGAGATGCTGGGCGAGTACCTGGGGGCAAAGCGTGACCAGCGCTGCAAGCCGGCGACGCTCGCGACCGGCTTGCACTCCCTGCGAAGCTTCTACCGCTTTCTTCAGGCCGTCGGCGGCAGTGACACCAATCCGGCGGCGGTGATCAGGACACCCAAGGTCTTCGCCCCCACCGTGGATCCGTACAGCGAGGACGAGATCCGGATCGCGCTCAGCTACGCCCGGCAGTTTGAAGGCTCCGCAGATCGTCGGCGGTGGGTCGGATTGGTCACCATCACCCTGCTGGCGGGGACTGGGATTCGCAACGGCGAGCTGGTCGGTCTCAGAACGGCAAACGTGGACACCGGGCGGCAGCTCCTCTCGGTTCTGGGCAAGGGCTCCAAGCCGCGGACAGTGCCGTTCGGACCGGCGACCGCCCAGGTGCTCTCCACATACCTGAGCGACCTTCGTCCGCGCCTGACCGCGTCCCCGTACGTCCTGGTCAATCCGCTGGCGCCGCCCACCAGCCCGCACCGGGGCCGGATGCAATCGGCCGCCCTCATCGCTCTGGTCCGCACCATGATGAGCGAGGCGGGCGTGCCTGGCCGCCACCACCCCCACCGCTTCCGCCACACCTTCGCGACCAACGCGCTCCGCGAGGCGCGCGACATCGAGGTGGTGCGTGAGCTGCTGGGACATGCGGACATCACCACCACCGGTCGCTACCTCCATGCGACCATGGCTGACAAGCACTCCACCGTGGACCGCCTGGACTTCGCCGGCACCGCTGCGCCTGCGATCTCAACCATCGCCCGCCCAATGGACGTCGACGGGAAGTACATCGGCGAGGGAGCGGCACCATCACCAAAGCAGATGCAGGAGTCGGCCGCTTCGGAGGTGTTGGTAAGGCAGGTCGAGGCCGCTGCCGATGCCGCCGTGGCGAGGACGCGCACGCTGCCGGCCACCACGTTGGCCGGCCTCAGTGCCAACCGGCTCGCCGAAGCCGTGGTCGCGCAGAACCCGGACCTTCCCGTGCGAATGGACGCGCTCGTGGTCGCCGCTGCTTTGACACTCTCGCGGTCGAGCGGCCTTGCGGTCTCGGCGCAGGCGCTGGCTACCTCACACCAGGAGGAGGCCGTTGGCGCACTCACCCTGATCGCGGCCGCCCTCGCCAACATCGGCCGCGACGCGTAGCTCTCTCCAACTCAGAGCGAGTGTGAAGACTCAATTCCGAGACCTGCAGGTCTGGAGATCGTCCGGACACCCAGACGTCCTCCACTTGCGCTCGGTGGTATGGCAGCTGATCTGTCCGGGAACAGGTGACTGGAGACCGCCCGCCAAGCCTGGTCGGCGGCGTGCATTGCCACGGCCTTGGTGACGTGGTGGCGGAGGTGGCGCGAGCGGTCCACGTGAGAGTAGGGCGCCTGCTCTAGGCCGGTGCGGGAAGGACCCAGCCTCTGTCGCACCTGAGCTCCGCCTTTGACCTCCCGCTCGGCCCCGGCGCCGAGGAAGGGCCGAGTCAGACATCGGCGAGCCGGAGACTCAATACCAGTGGCACAACCATGCGCGCCCACTCCCCCTTAGCTTCGCCGCCACCGGCGGTGCAACCGCCCTGGATGACCGAGGCTGGTTGCCCAAGTTGTCGAGGCACACCCAGTTACTCCCCTCGTGGCCGCGTCTCGCCAGAGTTTGAACAAAACTAGTGGCCATCTGCTCAGGCTGCCGCAGTCGCTGCGATCCCGCTCGACTCCTCCCGCAGCACCGGCTGTGCGCCACACCCCTGGAAGTCAAGCGCAACTTGTCGAACTTAACACCTAAGCCGTCCAGCCATCGCGACTTGCCCCAGCCCAACCGTGCGATAGCCGGTGGAGTCTCGATCCCTTGGGTAACCGGTAGTCCGCCCAGAACTGCTCTCGCTTTACTCTGGTGGTACAGTTGTAAAGCTATGAGCAAGGTGTCCCGCAAGCATCAGATCACAATCCCGGTCCGCGTGCTTCGCGCGGCGGGCATCGCTTCCGGTGACGACGTGATCATCCGCGCCAGCGCCCCGGGCCACATCGAAGTCGAGCGCGCTGATGAGCTCGTCAGCCGCTACGCGGGCAGTCTCCCGCCTGGCACCTATCCCCCCGGCTACCTGGATCAGTTGCGCAGCGAATGGGTGCGGTAGTCCTAGACGCCGACGTGCTCATCGGATTCCTGGATGCGTCGGACGCTCACCACAACCGCGCAGTGAGCGCGTTGCGCCCGCGGATCACCGCCGGCGACCGGCTCTTGATCAGCGCCAGCGTCTACGCTGAAGTTCTCGTCCGCCCACTGCTGGCTGGCACCGACGCCACAGTGGATGACTTCCTCGATTCGGTCCGAGCCGAGGTGGTCCCGGTCGATCGCTCGATTGCCCGCCAAGCCGCCCAGCTCAGGGGCCACCACACCGCCCTGCGCCTCCCAGATGCCTTCACCCTCGCCACGGCGCTGATCTCGGGGGTAGAGCTCCTGACACTGGACGAGACACTGCAACGGGTCGCGGAGCGAGCGGCTGACCCCCCGCGACGTTGACCCGGTGTACGCGCCCCGGAGCTGAAACAGAGCAACGCGGCCGCCGGACACAGATCCACGTAAAAGTCCGGTGGTGAGGGCAGGTTTTGGGTGTGGGAGGCGAGGGGCGAGGCAGCGGCGGTGCCGGACTTAGGGCAGGGGGGCCATGGAAGACGCCGGAAAGCCAGGTTGGTCGCCATCTGAGAGCAGGCTTCGCCAGGGGCCCTCGTCCAGGCCGCCCAAGCGGGGGAAGGGGGCCGCAGATGCCCAGCAGGGTCAGGGGGTAGCGCCAGTCGGAAGCGAAGAAACGCAACGCCTTGGGGATGTTCTGCCACCCGGCGAGGCGCAGACAGCTGATGCTGAAGTTGCGCAAGCCGGCCAGGCCTGCGCTCCTCTACCTGTGCGTATTTGCGAGCGATCTTCGTCGTAGACCACGTCCCGGACCCAGTGCAGCTTATTTCCGATGCCCCGTTGGCCACGTGCCAGCTCGCCGACCCGGGTGGGGTCTGCCGTCTCCGGCGAGCAGCTGGTTACCCCAAAGACGACCTCGTGCCGTCGCTTCTCGCTCTTCACCATGGTCACCGAACGTTCGATCCGGAAGGCCGGCCGGCTGCTGTTCGCGCACGAGCAACCTCCCCACCGCCAGGGCCCGGTCGGCCCCGCTAGACACGCCCCCGAAAGGTCCAGCCCAAACGCGGGCCCGATTGGCCGAAATGGTCGGCCTGGGCACATGGCGATGCTGGGAGCGCGAAGGGGTGATCTTCATGTCCCGGCAGCCTCGCTCCACCCGCGGCAGCTGCTTGTAACCCACCGTGATGTCACCGGCGGTCCTGTCGGGATCGGAGCTGCGGATCAGGTACCTCCATCCAACTGGCCGGACCGGGCGTCGGCCGCCCGGTCCGGCCGCAGCAACCCGCCCCTGGCCATTCAGAGCAGCCGGCCCGGCCGAGGGCTGGTCTTGAGCCTGCCCACCAGTTCCGAGCACCTTCGCAAGGGAGACCTGGTCGCTGCCCTCTAGCGCCTCCTGCAGCCGCCCCAGCATCGGCTCGCGGACCGCGGCATCCCGCACCGCCTGCTCGGGGTTGCAGCACATCACAAAGCGGTCTTTTGCACGCCCCCCCCCACGGTTCGCCGACCGAATGTCCCAGCACCGTCTCGGTGAGCGGTCGTACCCCGAAAGGGCGACTCACGGACACGGCACCCGCCGGCTGCGCCCCGCGCTCCCCCGCACGCCCTCCAAACTGGCCCGTACACCCCAAACGCATGGGTTCTCCAGCCCTCGGCCAACCCTAGGAGTGGAGCACCGA
Organism: bacterium; assembly: GCA_021817185.1. Next base: position 363 of record JAKAVU010000159.1, on the reverse strand, counting down.
CCGCTGACGGTCACCGACCGCGAGTAGCCGCGGCCCGAAAACGGCCTGAGTCCATTGACGCAAAGAGGGGCCCCGCAATGGGGCCCCTCTGAAGTCTTGCTGCGCTCGCCGGCTCGCGCCCTAGTTCTGGTTGATCACCACGCTAGCTGACTGCTTCGTCGTCATCTCCTAAGCCGTGAGGGTAACGAACCCGATTCCTCCAGCCGTGTAAGTGATCGTCGCTTGTCCGTTGCTCCTAGTGGTCGCCGTACTACCGCTGCTGAACGACCCGCAGACGCCGCCGGCGCTCGTACAGGTGAAATCGACGACGTCTCCGGAGACCGCGTTGCCGTTGATGTCGGTCACCGTCACCGTGACGGTCTC
>JAKAVU010000158.1 GCA_021817185.1 bacterium | reverse complement strand
CTCACAAGGGGACCAGATCGGCGGCCACCGGGCCCCGCAGGTTCGGCTTGAGGTCACATGCCGGTACCAGATCAACCGGTAGGCCGACCGCCGCCTCGAGGTCCGACCGCAGGCGGCCGAGTCCGAAGAGCCCCATCCCAGGAGGGAGCTCGACCAGCAGGTCCACATCGCTGTCCGGACGCTCCTCGCCGCGAGCCACACTGCCGAATACAGCGAGGCCTGGCACTCCGTATCCTGCGGCCACCGTCTTGAGCTGTGACCGGGCCGCCAGCACCCGCTGCCCGAGCGGTCCCGTCAGGCGGTCAAGCCCCGGGGCGGGTCGGAGTTCCAGGACGAGTTCCAGACCGGTTGGGTCCACCAGGGCGGCGAGAGTGCGCAGCGCGGGTTGGCGGCGGCCGGACTCGTACATGCTGATCACGCTCTGGGCAACCCCAGCCCGGTGCGCCAGCTCGGACTGGGAGAGGCCAGCTCGCAGCCGGGCCTCGCGAAGCACAGCGCCACTTGAGCCGAGGTTGAGGTCCATGATTGCAATATATCGGATTGTCGATAGTCGCACGGCCGTGCATCTGGCACTTGAAAGTCCTGACCCTGCCACCGTGACGGCGCACCACAGCCCGGCCACCAGCCTCTTACGGGACCCGACTGACAGCAATTTTGACAGCAACGGGCACGCACTGGGGCGAACATTGGCGGACTCCAAGGGGCTCTCTGTGAGTCAACGCGAGTTCAAAACGGACGTTGGCGGACGCGAGTGAACGCCTCCTGGTCGCCCTCTCAATCCCAAGGTTGCAGGTTCGAGTCCTGCTGCGGGCACCACTCTTTGATCTCAGATTGCTAGTCTGAGAGCTGTGAAATGCGGACCGTCCGGTAGTGGGTCAGTTTGGAGGAGGCACGGCCGGGCAGCGACCCGCCGGGCGAAGTGCGCAACCCCGTGGCTATCTGCCACTGAGATCCCCGAGGATAGCCCGGTGCCAAGCCTTCGGGGGCGGACCGGCGCAGTGATGGTCAGGTGCTGGCGGTGGAGCTGGACGACGGCGGCGACCGGGTGAGCCGAAACGACCGGCGGCGCTGCTGGGGCGCTTCCGTCGGGCTGCCAGCCGTAGCGCTTCCGCCAGGGAGCCGCTCGGCAACGGCGGAGATGGTCCGTTGCCCGAGCCTGGCATGAGCATCGAGCCGGCGCCGCGGCTCGAGGACCTCAACTTCGCCGGCGCGCGCCTGCACTCCCCCGACTTCGAGCAAGCCCGAATCACCGATGGTCACTTCGCGGGGGCGGAGATCTCGGGATTCATCGAAGGCCTGCGCATCAACGGCGTGGACGTCGAGCCTCTCATCCGGGCCGAGTTGGAACGGCGCTCTCCGGAACGCGCCCAACTGCGCGCCACCGACCCCCCAGGCCTGGCCCGGGGCTGGGCGATCGTCGAGAGTCGCTGGGAGGCGACCATGGCTCGCGCCCAGGCTGTGCCGCAGGAGTTGCTTCATGAGCGCGTGGACTTCGAGTGGAGCTTCGTCGAGACCCTGCGGCACCTGATCTTCGCCACTGACTGCTGGCTGCGGCGGATGGTCCTCCAGATGCCTCACCCCTATCACCCCTGGGGGCTGGCCGGAGCCTGGCTCAGCGATCCGGCGAGTCTGGGCGTCGACATGGAAGCGCGCCCCTCGCTCAAGCAGGTGGTGCAGGTTCGGCGTCAGCGCCAGGCCGAGGTGGCGCAGACCTTCGCCAACCTCACCGCGGACCAGCTCGACCGCATCTGCGCCCCTCCCGATACCCCAGGCCACCCGAACCGACCCGAGCCGGTTCTGCACTGCCTCCAGGTCATCCTGAATGAGGAATGGTTGCACAACGAGTACGCCGAGCGGGACCTGGGCGTGCTGGAGTCTCGCTCCGGCTGAGCCGAGCACCGAACGACACCTCGGCGAGCCGGAGTCGCGGCCACAGGGCCACCCGCGGTCTGGCGGGCGGCCTCAGCGGCACCGTCACCGGAGAGGCGGCCCAAGTCAAGCATCCAGCGGTCCAAACCGACCCACGACCGACCGCGCGCCCCGGTTGACACCAGTTTGGACACCAACGGCAGACGGACCAAGGCGAACTCGCCCGGACTGACGCGGACGAGGGCCGGCGGGGGGAATCGCGAGGGGAGCGCCTACCAGCGCCATGACGGCCGCTGGGTGGTCGCGGAGGCGATGGAGGCGTCTGGTCGGCGCGTGACCAGTACGCTCGCGCCAAAGCCGAGGCCTGCGCCGAGCTGCCTGAAGTGTCCCCAATTTGCCTAGGATGGCGAGGTGGCTATGTGGACGCCCGCGACCTTCAAGGTTGGGATCGTATTGGCATCAGCATTGCTGGCCGTTCCCATGGCTTCCTGTGCGTCCAAGGAGGTGGCTGGGCACCAACCATTCCTGGTTAACCTCAAGGCGGCTTCACCTACCTCGATCGCCGCTCTCTCCGGCCCGACTGCACAGGTGGTCACTGACGGTGTCGCGGTACTCAAGGTCCAGGGAACGGCCAACGTCCAGTTGATTGGGCTGGGCCTCGGTCTCGCACCAATGGGAGCTGGAGGGACTGTGGTATGGGCCGGAATCCAAAAGCTACCCGGCCCGGAAGCATCGGCCCTCCAGGCAAGTCAAGGGCCCGGACCCGGGCGAATTGACCCGGTCTTACTCTCCGCCTTCAAAAGCGCAGGCGGTAGTCAGTTGGGGCACGGCGTCTTCTACGATTTGGCGATCACGGTCGCTCTGTCTCGGGGCTACGCGAAAGCCTGGAGTCTTCGAACGGTGTTCATTAGTTACGCCGTAGGGAAACACCGGCTCCGACTGACCGTACCAGTCGATCTGGAGGTCGCACCTGCAAGGGGGTGACGGAGGCATGGGTCAGCGCCCTGAATGCTCCCCTTCATGTGAAGGCTAGTTGGGTTGGGGTACCGGCCAGAGTCGTGATAGTCGGGCAGGGTCCGGCCTCTGGCGACTGCTCCATCGAAGCCATCCCGGCTACCTGGATCGTGGGAGCGTCCGAGGTCGGTGGAGCAGGGTCAATGAGTTTTTTCGACGAGGCAGTGATCCTCTCGCCACCCCTCCTCGATCTGTCGCACCCTGTGCCGCGGCCTCCGCGCCCCGTGGCGGTCCTCTTCCCCCAGATCGTCACGACTGGGCCCAGCGAGCCCATCACTGGCTTGGACCGCGACGGCCGCTGCTATCACTGCGATGTCCCTCGCCCCCACGCCGCCTGCCAAATCGTGGGGCGACTTTCAACGAACCGCCGGGCCACCTCCCCCAAGGCTAGTCCCTCCCGGACGTGGGCCCACCACGCACGCCCGATCTCCTCCACCTTGGTCACCGCCTTCCCCCGGGGATAGCGCGTTGGGTGGCAACGAACGCACCTGACCCGCTGCCCGAGGTGGTCGTATCGTCACTACGGCAATCGCTTCTCAGAAGCGGGTCCCCTTGCGCCTAGTGTTTACGTCTACTGGCTTCAGTCCGGAGCCCGTCACCATCGCGATCAGCCGTGCGCATGAGTCCTCTGGACGCGATTGGGTTGTGTCTAGCTCCAGATCGTAGCGGGCATATCGGTGGACGATCGCACTCAACCCGAGCGCGAGGCCAGGATATCGATCACCCCGTGCTTGCTCGCGCACTTTCGCAACCAGCGCATCGCAGCGGACTGCCACCCACTTGACTGGTAAACCTTCTAGAGCTTCCGCCCAGTCGAGTACGTCCGCTTGGTCAATTGCGACGTCATCGACAACAACATTGAAACCGACTCTCGCCACGGTAGCTACCGTTCGGTGGTACGCACTCTGCAGCCGACGACCAACGTCGCCAACGCGCACCTGAACGCCCTCGGCGGCGGGCACGAGCCGCACCCCATCACGGCTGAATGGGCCTTCGAAGTCGCCTGCGCTAAACCACTGCTCGGGTAACTTCGCGTTGAAGTCGTCCGTTCCGATTGGGATCCACAAGTCGCCCAAATTTGCGCGGGCTGCGCAGAACATTTGGACTATCGTAGATTTGCCTGCACTCGACGTGCCATTTAAAATTACGACTCGACCTGGGGCGATCATCGCCGCAGCGTAGGTCGGCCCTCAACTCAGTGTCAACGGCACCAGTAACCTCGGCCATGGATCACTTCAAAGTCAGCCGGGAGTTTCCTGACCTGGGCTGGTAGAGGGGAGCGAGGATGGCGAGTTGCAGGGTGATGGCCCGTAGGAGTTGGTGGCAAAGCCCTGGCAGGGGGTGGCGAGGGAGGAAGTGGCCGGTTGGGACCGCGCGTCAGCCACTCCTACCAAATAGGGACCGTTGTGAGCAAGGCGGAGGGGCGTCTTGGGCAGTGGGTCAGACACCGATCAAGGCGAGCACTCGCATCGCAGCGCGGGCAACCCAGCGCAGCGAGGGGCCAGCTGCCGGCAGTCCCTCTCGGACGGGACATCTCCAGGGCCTCTTGATGGCCGACGGTGTCGAAAGTTAGCCGGCCACGTCTGCCACAGCCGTGCCTGTGTCCGGCCGATTGGGTGAGGCTGCGGCTCAGCCCGTGGCCTTTGACAGCCACCGCAAGCCCCAGGGCGTGATCGTGGCCTGGGAGCTTTGGGCAGAGCTAGCTCCTGCCGTCGAGGACCTGTTGGATGCAACCGAGGCAAGGCATCGCCTCGCCGAGGCTGGCGACGCCTGGACCGACCTCGACGAAGTCGCCGTGGCGTTGGGCCGTGACCCGAGCCACTACCGCTGAGAGGTGCCGCTAGCCTGGCGCCGGACGCTGCTCCCCCAAGTCCTCGACGATCTTCGAGCCTTGGCAGAAGTCGACGAGGAGCTTGTCGATGCGGCACTCCGAGCTATCAGCGACCTGGTCGGCCGCTGAATCACAGTGTTTAACGGGGCCGGTAGATCCCAATTTCCCGACTCATCGGCACCGGTGACGCCGCCCCTGAGGTATGCTGGCATACCATGAAGCGAACCACCGTGAAACTCCCGGATACCCTTGACAGCATCCTCCGCCGCGAAGCCGAGATGCGGGGCGTCCCCATCGCGGCGGTCACCCGGGAGGCCTTGGAGGCGTACTTCAAGATAACCACCCCGAGGCAGCTCTTGGCGGCCGGGGCAGGCAACAGTGGCGTTAATGACATCTCGGACCGGATTGAGGAGATCCTGAGTTCGGAGATGACCCGATAGCCATCCTCGTCGATGCGGGGCCTCTGTACGCGTACGTCGATGCCGATGATCGGCATCACGCGGTATGCCTCGACCTCCTGCAGACCCACCCGGGCCCACTTCTCGTCCCCGAGCTCGTCGTCACCGAAGTCGTCTATCTGATCGCAAGTCGGCTAGGCACTAACCCTGAGGTTCGATTCCTTGGTGACCTCGCGAGTGGCGTCCTATCGGTTGAGCCGGTTCATCCCGCCGACTGGCTGAGGATCGCCGAGCTCGTGTCCAAGTATCGGTCCCTGCCCCTGGGCACGGTAGACGCATCGGTCATCGCGACGGCGGAACGACTAGGGATTACCACTGTCGCAACCCTTGATCGTCGCCACTTCGGCGTGGTGCGGCCCGATCACACGGCGAGCTTTACCATCCTGCCGTGAGCGAGCTCGAAAATAGCGTCGAGGTGATCATCCCCTCAGGTAAATGTCTGCCCCTGATATTGCAACGCGGTAGGCAGGCAGACCGGGTCTAGGCACAATACCAGTAACTTAGACCCGAAAGGTGGTATAATGGGTGGGTGCCACGGGTAGGACAGCCGAAGCCTGAGGATGGTCGGCGGTTGCGCGACCGGATCGCCCTGGGAGTGCTGACGGCAACCTATCCCCAGGACTTGGTGGACCAGGCGATCGAGAGCACTGGGAAGCGTGAGTTGCGCTACCGGCTGTTACCGGCACGGATGGTTGTCTACTACGTGCTGGCGATGACCCTGTTCCGAGAAGCAGGCTACGAGGAGGTGCTGCGTGAGCTCACCGAAGGTCTGCTCGGGCGGGCCCGGAATGCGCTACAACGGCCGAGTTCGGTGGCGATCTCGAAGGCGCGAGCGCGACTGGGGTCGGCGCCCCTGAAAGCGCTGTTCACAGCCGCCTGCGTACCGCTGGCGCAGCTGGATAGCCGGGGCGCGTTCTATCGGGGATGGCGGGTGGTCTCCATGGATGGCACCACGCTCGACACCGCAGACACC
>JAKAVU010000157.1 GCA_021817185.1 bacterium | reverse complement strand
AGATCGCGATCGCGCTCACCAAGGAGTCGGCAGTGGCCGGGGCGGAGGCGATACTGGGTCGGCCCGCGGGGTGAACCGACAGCCGCCGAGGGACTCCTCTGAGCGTGCCCGCCGACGGCGGGCTTTCCGAGCTCGCCGATAGCTGAGGCGGCTCCCCCCCAGATGTGCCGGATCGGCGAGACCAGCGGTTCCAGGAGGCCGGTCATCGGGAGGAGAGCGGGCCGGCGCCGTGCGGCGTCGGCCCGCTGGGAGGACAGTCCCTACGGAGTCGCGCTCGGAGCGACCGGACCCGACGATGTGGGGCTTGCCTGGGGAGAGGACGTGGCCGGCGAACCGGGCGCCGTAAAGGAGGGCGAGAGCGCTGCCACGAGCCCTTCGAACTGGGAGAGGCTCACCGAGGGAAGAGCGCCTGTGGGATCCGAGAGAGGTGGTGTGGGCCCCAAGCTAACTTCCAGCCCGCTCGAAGTCTTGAAGTCGACCATGTATACGTCCGCCGCGCTACCCACGAGGTCGTCGTACACCAGCTGGTAGCCGTCGAAGGTGACGTGGTGGACATAGCTGGCGCCGTACCACTTGACGTAGAAGGACATCGGAACGCCGGGACGCCCGGGATACTCGCCCACGTCCACCGTGGCCCCGCTGGGCAGTCGGTAGACCACGTCGATCTGGGGCTCCATCACTTGGTCCGGCGACACAGGTCCGCCGCTCGCGGTGCGGGTCGGTGGGATCACCTGCCACTGCTCCGGTGTCGCCAGAGAGGGGGGCAGGACCAAGATCGGGTAGGGTACAGCTGCCTGCGCCTGGGCAAAGGTCACCACCTGTGGAGTTCCCGGAACCACCTGGACCCCTGAAGGTAGGGGGGACGGAAGTCCCTGCCCATTCGGCCCGGTGACAATCACGTTGATCGGCACCGTGACGAACCGCGACGCGGCGTAGGCCGCTCCCGCGCTCAACACGACCACGGCAGCCGCCACCGCTACCCCGCCGCGCCGGGTGAGCCTTCGTCGGCTGGACCTCCGCCATGCCGCTCGTCGGGAGAGCAGGGCCACAGGGGAACGCGAAGGTGCCATGAACTCCCGCGGGCGGACCCCCTCCGCGACCTCGTCAGCCAGCTTGCGGAACTTGAGGCGCAGTTGCTGATCATCCAAGTGTTCGCTCATCGACTCTCCTTCTCTCACTGCAGGCCATAGCTCTCGCCGAGGTCCTTCCTCAGGCGACGCCGCCCCTCGCGCAGGGCGAACTCCACGTTCTTGACGGAGCACCCAAGGGCCTCAGCGATCGACGCCGTCCTCTGGTCCTCGACGTAGGCCAGCACGGTACAAATGCGCATCCTCCACGGGAGCCTGCTGACCGCCCGCATGAGGTCGACGGACTCGACCGGCAGCCGCTCCGTAGCGGGCAAGTTCTCCGCCCACAGACCCAGGGCCGCCAAGCGCGCCTGGTATCGACGACGCCATCGGGTCGCCAGGCGGGCGGCAGTGAGCCGCAGCCAGGGCCAGGCCGGATCTCTGAGGTAGCCAGGGCTCTGGCGCTCCAGCCGCAGCGCGATAAGAAATGTCTCCTGGGCTATCTCCTCGCCGCCAGACGCTCCCCCAGCCAGCAGGGTGGCCAGGGCAACCAGCTGGGGGAAGTGGGCGGCGTAGAGATCCGCTACTCGGGAGTCGCTGCTGGCAAGCCGGAGCAGCTGGGTCACGGCTGGCGGCGTCTCGGAACCGCTTGCGGAGTCCACATCTTCCTATAGGCCGCCAGGAGGGCTACACCCTACTTGCTTGTGGCCAGGGCGGCGAGTGGGATTACGCAAGTTCAAGCTGGGCGCCACCTACGGAACCCAAACTAACGTGTCACCGGTGCGCCACGTACCTTCAAGTCTGGGTGACTTCGGAGGAGGACTGCATGGTGCTCCGGCGTGTAAGCCCACGCACCCTCGCTGCGCAGCACCATCGCTCGGCGCAGGATGATCGCTTCGCCCTCCACTCCGACCTCGACCTGGGCGTCGCCAACAGGGCCAAGCCGCCGACGCACTCGAACCGGCAGGGTCAGCCGGTCCGCCTCACTCGCAGCGATCACTCTCGTATTGGGGGTCTGCTGGAGTGGCGAAGCGGTAGGCCGCCAACGAGGACGCCTGGCCCCACGGGCTAGCGGGCAGGCAAGCTCCGTAGCTGCAGGGCCTCGGAACGCCGTCCGAGCCGACCGCTGATTCCGCACCCTGGGTCCGATCCGGCGATGGGATTGTCAGCACCCAGACGCGACGCATTGGCGGCGCCGGACGACGGGTCCCGGGCTAGGCTTGTGCTTGGGACGAGTTCGCCCGCGCGGACGCTGATCTGGACCTTCGGTGACGGGATGCTGGGGCGCCGCAGGCTGCCCTGTTGTCCTCTACTGCCGCTGGCCAAGTACGGACACTTTCCACTGCTGACCGTTCCAATGCTCGATCAGGGGATAGCCTGGACCGCCGCAAGTCAGCGACGGCACCGATCCCACCGCCCAGGCATCGGTCGGCGAAATGGACGTCACTCCCACGAGGGCGCTACCACCAGCGCCTGTCTCGGGCGCGGGCACCTTGGTCCAGCTTTGTGAAATGGAACGGACTATGAGGGCCCGCTCTGGAGCCCGGGTGCTTGCCCTGGTATAACCGACCGCCCAGAGCCCCCCGCCGGGCTCGATGGCCACCCCTGCTAGGGCAGAGTACAGTTGACCAGTCCCCGTCGCGGGCATCACCTCCCAGTGGCCCGCATCTAGTGCCACAACCAACGCGGGGTAGTGAAAGTTCGGCGTTTCGGGCAAGCCTGTCGCCCACAGCCTGCCTTGCGCTGAGGCCGCCACGCCGGTCAGGGAGTTGACGCGTTCTTCGACGAACGGAGGGGAGCTCTGGAGCCAGCGCTGTCCATCCCAGTGCTCGATCAGCGCTTGGCTACGATTGTTGCCGGTGTAGTATCCGACCGCCCAGGCGTCGGTTAGAGAGATGTCGTCTATGGCCGTCAGCACCGCCCCGGTCGGCCCCTGGGGATCGGGCATGGGCAGGCGCGGCGAAGCTACCAGGGTCCAGTTCGTACCGTTCCAGTGCTCGGTGATCGGTTGCTGCGCCGCCCCCCCGTTGGCTGCCCACCCAACGGCCCACGCATCCGCTGGGCCGGAGGCGCTGACGGCATTAAGGCTGGCCGAGGCGGTGAGACCGGTGAGCCCGAGGCTTGGCGAGGACACGTCGACCCAGTGGCGTCCGTCCCAGTGCTCGATGAGCGGCCGCTCCCCCGATCGGCCCTGGGAGAATCCCACAGTCCATGCGTCGCTCGGGCCAACAACTGCCGCGCCCAGCAGCATGTTGTTCTGGGAACCGGGACTCGGCGTCGGCATCACTTGCCACCGCGCTCCTGTCCAGCGCTCGGCCAGGGTCTGCCATGGCCCGTTCCGGCCGACGAAGATCCCACCGACTGCCCAGACATCCCGCGGAGACGCTCCGCTCACGGCCGTCAGCTGGACGGATCCGGGCGCCAGGCAGACCGGTCCCAATGGAACGAGAGTGCCTCCTGGTGCCCGTCCGTGGCGGGGTTGGAGCGCGGCATACACAGCGGCTGTCGCCACAATGACGACCAGGACGAGCGCGGCCAGTAGAGGGAAGCCCCCGGTCGGCCGGGCCAGACGCTCCCGCCTCCGGGACGCGATGCGGCTGCCCAAGGAGTCGGGCACGGCCACACTCGCGAGCTCCTGTCGGAGCTTCGACTCGAACGGGCTGCGCTCTTCGTCGGCTGGAGTCACGCTATTCCCTCCATGCGGGCCCGGAGTCGGAGGAGGGCCCTGTGGGTGGCGACCCTGGCGGCAGCCTCCGAGCAGTCCATCACTGCGCCGATCTCCGCAAACGAGAGATCACTACAGACCCGCAGCCCGAGCAGCGTTCTCTCCCTGGGGCGCATCGCCTGGAGTGAGGTGAGCGCCTCTGCCGCGGTCGCCCGTTCGAAGACCTTCACCTCCACATCAGCGACCGGCATCCGCTCATTAGCCAGCGCTACCCAGAGTCGGAGTCTGCGCCGCACCGATCGCAGGTGGTTCTTGGCCGTGTTCCTTACGATCCGGAACACCCAAGAGTCCACGCCGTCGGCCGTGGGGTGGGTGCGTTCGAAGGCCGTCCACGCCGCGGCCCATGCATCTGCCGCCACCTCCTCGGCTGCCGACGGACCGCCGACCTGTGTTAGGCAGAAGCGGTATACCGGCCCAGCCAAGCGCTGATACACGGTCTCGAACTCCAGAGCCTCGCTCGCCACCTCTTCCGAGCGCGGCTCCGCGGTCTGGCTCATGTGCACGTGCCGACAAACACCGCATTACCCACTTCGTTACACCGGACCCATGACATTGTCAGCGCCTGGTGGTCTGACTGGGGACCGGTGGGCCGGTAATGGGGCAGGAGCCGGTGACCATCCGGTTGCCTCTCCAGCCGCTCGAACTTTGGGGGGAGGACCTTCGTCGCCGGGGCGGACGCTGCGCCTTCAGGATGGGCCCGACTCTGCGGCGGTGGAGCCCCTGGCTGCTAAGGTCTCCAAGTCGCTAGCAATGAAGTCAGGCGAGCGGCAACGGTGCCCGGGATCAGGTGGCGAGTACCTTCAGCTCAGCCTCGGTCAACAGCTGAACCCGGCCCTCACTGGAGCCTGAGTGGGCCCGGGAGAGAAGACGTCGGTGCTCTGGTATGTTTACGCATCCTCGCGGCGCGGCACCACCGCTGGTGGAACATGATCTTTTCGCCATCTAGCTCGACCTCAACCTGGGTCGCGCCCTCCAGACCAAGCTTGTGGCGCAACTCGATCTGTGGGTTCAGCCTTCCTGACTCGCTCACGGCTACCGTCTCCACACCGGCGGGGTACCGGCTTGGCCACGCGGCAAATGGATGCGCCCGGGGCCCTTGGCCGGACGGCGAGGACTCGGCAGGCGACTGTCGGTCGCACCTGACTGGAGCTAGCCATCTGGGCACAACGATGCTAAGATGCCAATATGTCAAAGACTCGCACCACCCTCACCATCGACGAAGACGTACTGCGTGCGGTGAAGGTGCGGGCGGCCCGCACCGGGCAGGGCGACAGCGCGGTGATCGAGGCCGCAATCCGGCGCGACCTTGGCCTGGACCTCCTCGACCGGCTGTGGGCTCGCAACAACCTCCAAGAGGGAGAGGCTATGGAGCTGGCCGTCGAGGCACAACACCGGACTCGGCGCTCCCAGCGCTGAGCCGTGCGGGCGATCCTCGACCCCAACGTCATCATCTCGGCGCTGCTGGCACCGGACGGGTCTCCAGCGAAGGTCTTGCGGGCCGGGTTGGACGGTGCCTATGACCTCGTCGCCTCTCCTCTTCTCCTGGCCGAGCTGGAGCGAGCTCTTGCCTACTCTAAGATCCGTCGCCGCATTCCCGCCAGCGATGCAACAGCGGTGGTCGGATTGGTCGAGCGCCAAGCGCGGGTGGTCGATGACCCGACCGAGCCGCCGCTCGTTCGGTCGCCTGACCCGGGGGACGACTACCTCATCGCCCTGGCGGTGGCGGCCCGTGCCGTCCTTGTCTCGGGCGACCGCCATCTTCTCGGGCTCGATCAGACCTTGCCGATCCACTCCCCGGCCGCCTTCCTGGCTCTCCTCGGGGAGGGGTCTTGATCGAGCTCGGGCCGTCGGCTGAAGAGCAGCCGGTGGGCATCTATTTCGACAGAACGTTTGCTCGGTTTTGGGTCAAATAGGCAGATGCTCCTAAATAGGGGCATCTCGATCTAAGTCCCTGTTATTGAGATCGCGTCAGCGCGATTTTGGCCTCTCGAGGAGAGAGTCTGCTTCCCAAGCAGAAGGTCGCGGGTTCGAGACCCGTCTCCCGCTCCACTCCTCAAGGCCACCAGTGAAGGCTAAGCCTGCACCCAGCCCTCCTCACTCGTGCAAACTTCCGCTCAGGTACGAGCTGGCACTGCCGGGGTGGAGGAGCTGCGACCTGATGCAGGTCGCTGGCACCAGTGCCCCGCCTGTCACCGCGGTCCTCGCGGGGAAGCTCATGGCTTCATGCACGTTCCGGAAGATCGTGCTCGTGCCACCGAGGAGGTGGCAGAGGCTCGGGCGGACTCTATACGGGGTCGGGCCGCGGGGTGACCGGACCTGACGCCATCGCGTCCGCTTGGCCGATGTGGGCCCCGCCAGCCGTAGAGCGGGCGCGTGCGGGGGTA
>JAKAVU010000156.1 GCA_021817185.1 bacterium | reverse complement strand
GCCGAGGCCGCGCTGGAGGCTGGGGCCGATGCCATCGGGATGGTCTTTCACGACTCCAGCCCGCGCCGGGTGGACCGCCGCCGCGCGCGGGCGATCTCCCGACTTGCGAGCGGCCGCGCGGACTGCGTGGGAGTGGTGGTCGACCGCTCGCTCGAGGAGCTGCGGAGGCTGGTGGAGGAGTTCGAGCTGACCGCGGTCCAGCTGCGCCTGCGCAGCTGCCCCCGCACCCTGCCCGGGGAGCTCGGCGCCGCCGCCTGGCCCTACCTCGGGGTAGGGGACCTGGGCCCCCACCTCGAGATCGACTGGTGGCCCGACCTTCCCGTCTTCTTCGACCACCTGGACGCGGATGGCTCGGGGGGCACCGGGCAGCTGCCCGACCTGGGCGTCGCCGCCGCGCTGGCCGCGCACCGGCCGGTCTGGCTGGCCGGCGGCATCGGGCCCGACAATGTGGCCGAGGTGGTGACGGCGGTGAGGCCATACGGGGTGGACGCCAGCTCCAGGCTGGAGGCCAGCCCCGGGATCAAGGACCCGCAGCTGGTGGCGGCCTACGTCCAGAGGGCTGGCGCCGCCGCCGCGGCGATCCCGCAAACTGAGTGACCATGAGCGATCCCGGCCTGCTCCTGGTCACACCGCCACCCCAGTCGGGAAGGTATGGAGACTTCGGAGGCAGCTACGTGCCCGAGACGGTGGTCCCAGCCCTGGGGGAGCTCATCGAGGAGGCCACCTCGGCCTTCGCCGACCAGGGCTTCCTGGACGAGCTCAGCCTCCTCCTGCGCGACTACGCGGGCCGGCCCACTCCCTGTTACTTCGCGGCCCGGCTCTCCGAGCACGCCGGTTTCCCGATCTGGCTCAAGCGCGAGGACCTGCTCCACACCGGCGCCCACAAGCTCAACAACGCGCTGGGCCAGCTGCTGCTGGCCCGCCGCATGGGCAAGCACCGCATCGTGGCCGAGACCGGGGCGGGCCAGCACGGCCTGGCCACCGCCACCGCCTGCGCCCTGATGGGGTTGCCGTGCGTCGTGTACATGGGCTCCGAGGACATCCGGCGGCAGGCGGTCAACGTCGCCAAGATGCGGCTCCTGGGGGCGACCGTGAGGCCGGTGGACAGCGGCTCCCGCACCCTCAAGGACGCCACCTCGGAGGCGATCCGCGACTGGGTGACCAATGTTCGCGACACCCACTACGTGATCGGGTCGGTGGTGGGTCCTCACCCCTATCCCTGGCTGGTGCGGACCCTGCAGTCCGTGATCGGAGTGGAGGCCCGGCGGCAGATGCTGGAGCAGGCCGGGCGCCTGCCGTCGCGGGTGGTCGCGTGCGTCGGCGGCGGCAGCAACGCGATCGGAATCTTCGCCGGATTCCTGGACGACAGGGAGGTCCAGCTGCTGGGGGTGGAGGCCGGTGGTCGCGGCGCCGGGCCGGGCGACAACGGGGCCAGCCTCAACCTGGGAAGCCCGGGGGTGCTCCATGGCGCGAGCTCCTTCCTGCTCCAGGACCAGGACGGGCAGGTGCTCCCCACCCACAGCGTCTCGGCCGGCCTCGACTACCCGGGGGTGGGCCCGGAGCACGCCTGGCTCAACCGCGCCGGCCGCGCCACCTACTCCGTGGTCGACGATCGCCAGGCGCTGGCCGCCTTCCACCTGCTCTGCCGGCTGGAGGGCATCATCCCGGCGCTGGAGTCCTCGCACGCTATCCACCAGGCCTTGACTTCTCCGCCGGCCGACGGTGGCCCGGTCCTGGTCTGCCTGAGCGGAAGGGGCGACAAGGACCTCGACACCGTGCTGGCGGAGGACGCCGGTGGGTGATCCCGAGGTCGGGTCCCAGGCCCGGATCCGCCGGGCGCTGCCGGCTGCCACCGGTGGTGTGCCCCGGATCATCCCCTATCTCATGGCCGGCTTCCCCGACCTGGACTCCGCCGGGGCGATGCTGCTGGCGGCTCAGGGGGCCGGCGCGGCGCTGGTGGAGCTCGGGCTTCCCTACTCAGACCCTCTTGCCGACGGGCCGGTCATCCAGGCCGCGGGGCAGCGGGCGCTTGAGAACGGGATGACGGTGCCGCTGGCGCTGGCCCAGATACGCGCGGCCAGGGCCGCCGGCTTCGGGATACCGCTGGTGGTGATGACCTACCTCAATCCGCTCCTGCGGATGGGGCTGGGCGACTTCGCACGCCAGGCCTCGGAGAGTGGCGTCGACGGGGTTCTGGTCACCGATCTGCCCCTCGAGGAGATGGGGGAGCTGAGGCAGGCCGCTGCTCGCTTTGGGCTGGCGGTGACGACCATGGTCGCGCCCACCACTCCCGACCCCCGCATCCGCCAGGCCGCCGCGCTCGCCACCGGCTTTCTGTACTGCGTCTCCCGCACCGGCGTGACCGGCTCCAGCGCTGGGGAGGAGGACGAGGGGCCCGCGCTGCTCAGGCGCGCCCGGGCCCAAACCGACCTGCCACTGGCCCTGGGTTTCGGGGTGAGGCGTCGCGACCAGGTTCTAGCGCTGGCGGGTCTGGCCGACGCCGTGGCGGTGGGCAGCCTGCTGGTGGAGATGGCCGGGCAGGCGACGGACCCGGCGGCTGCGGTGGCCGGGGCCGTCTCCGCGCTGCGCGGCTGACCGTCGGTCAGGCCGAGAGGCCGCCGTCGACCACCACCACCTCGCCGGTGATGAATGATGCCGCCGGGCTGCACAGGAAGGCCACCGCGGCCGCGATCTCCGCGGTGGTTCCCGCCCGCCGCAGCGGCGTCAGGCGGATGAGCTCTTGCAGCACCTCCGCGGAGATCGAGCTGGCGGTCAGCTCGGTCAGCACGTAGCCGGGCGCCACCGCGTTGCAGGTGATCCCCCGCGAGCCGAGCTCCTTGGCAACCGACTTGGTGAGGCCGATCAGGCCGGCCTTGGCGGCCGCGTAGTTCGCCTGGCCGGGGTTGCCGCCCAAGCCGACGATGGAGCTGATGTTCACGATCCGTCCCCAGCGCTGCTTCATCATGTGCGGCACGGCGGCCTTGGTGACGTGGAAGCCGGCGCTGAGGTCGGTGCGCAGCACCTGGTCCCAGTCCTCAGCGGTCATCCGCAGCAGGAGCCGGTCCCTCAGCATCCCCGCGTTGTTGACCACGACATCGAACGGCCCCTGGCGCATGAAGAGCTCGGCCACCTGGGCCGGGTCCCCGATGTCAGCCTGGTGGATGGTGACGTCTCGCAGCCCGGCCGCCACGGCGCTGGCGGCGGCCTCGTCGGCGAGGTAGTTGACCACCACCTGGGCCCCCATCGCCGCCAGCTCGGCGGTGATGGCGCTGCCGATGCCCTTGCCACCGCCCGTGACCAGGGCCCTGCGGCCGGAGAGGTCCAGGTCCACCTAGGCTTCCTGGCCGTCCAGGAGCAGCTCGTCCACAGTCCAGGTGGTCACCCCCGCCATGTGCTTGGCGGCCAGGCTGGCCAGCACCCTTCCCGGCCCCAGCTCGACGACCGTGGCGATGCGCAGCCGCTGCATCGCCGCCATCGTGCGCGCCCAGAGCACCGGGCGCAGCAGATGCCCGACCAGCTCGGAGCGGATCGAGGCCGTGGAGTGGAGCACGAACCCGCTCCCGTTTCCGATGAGCGGGATCTGGGGCGCCTTGAGAGGCAGCGCCCGGACCGTCTCGGCCAGTCTGGCCGCCGCCCGAGCCATCAGCGGAGAGTGAGCGCCAAGCGGGATGTCCAGAACCACCACCCGGCGGGCCCCGGCCTGGTTGGCCAGCGACTCGGCAACCCCGATGGCGGCGGCCTCCCCGCTCAGGATGAACTGGTTGGGTGAATTGAGATTGGCCAGCCAGATGCCTCCCGCCCGCGCTGCCAGCTGGCGGATCTCCTCCACCTGCGGCTCCAAAAGGCCGACTATCGCCAGCATCCTGCCCGGGCTGCTGGAGGCGGCGTCGGCCATCAGACGGCCGCGCTCTCGCGCCAGCACCAGCGCCTCCTCCCAGGTCACCGCCCCCGACGCCGCCAGGGCACTCAACTCACCCAGGCTGTGGCCCGCGACCACCGCTATCCGATCGACGCCGAAGGTCCGGCGGTAGGCCTCGAAGGCGGCGTAGGACACCGCCACCAGGCAGGGCTGGATGTTCTCCGTGCGCAGCAGCTCCGCCGGGGGCCCCTCGAAGCAGAGCCGCCTGACCGGCATCTCCAGGACCTCCTCGGCGCGCTCCAGCGCCCGGGCCGCCTCCGGGAATCGCCGGGCCAGCTCCAATCCCATCCCCGGGCGCTGCACCCCCTGGCCTGGAAAGAGCAGCGCCACCGGCGGGGTGGGGCTGACCGCAGTCATGGTCATGGCGCGGCTCGGTGCTCCAAGAGGTAGTCCCAGAGCTGTCCCACCTTCTTCATCTGCTCGAGCTCCTCCGGGGGAAGGCTCACCTGATAGCGATCCTCGATCGCCATGATCAGCTCCACCAGGTCCAGGGAGTCGGCGGCGAGGTCCCGGGCAAAGCTGACATCCATCTGGACGCGTTCGGGGTCCACTCCCAGGATCTCCCCGGCCAGCTGTTGCAGGTCCGCGAAGTCGAGGGGTTGGTCGGTCGTTGGATCGGACAAGCGGGCGTCTCCTTGAATGGGGTCTAGGCGTCGCCGCGGCCGAGGACGAGGCACGCGTTGTGGCCCCCGAACCCGAATGAGTTCGACAGGGACACCCTCACCTCGGCTCGGCGGGCCATGTTGGGTACGTAGTCGAGGTCGCAGCGAGGGTCCTGATCCTCGAGATTGATCGTGGGCGGGATCATGCCCCGCTGCATCGCCAGCAGGCAGACGGCCGCCTCCATCGCTCCCGCGGCCCCCAGCAGGTGCCCGGTCATGGACTTGGTGGAGCTGACCGCCACCCGGGCGGCGTGTTCGCCCATGACCTGGTGGATGGCGAGGGTCTCCGCGATGTCCCCGAGGGCGGTGGAGGTGCCATGGGCGTTGATGTAGCCGACGGCCTCGGGGCTTAGCTGGGCGTGCTTCAGCGCCGCGGCCATCGCTCGGGCGGCACCGCGGCCGCTCGGGTCCGGGGCTGTGAAGTGGTACATGTCCGCGCTGGACCCTGCTCCCAGGAGCTCCCCCCAGATCACGGCGCCGCGGGCCGTGGCGTGCTCCATCTCCTCCAGCACCATGACGACCGCCCCCTCCGACATCACGAACCCGTCCCGGCCGGTGTCGAAGGGCCGGGAGGCGCGCTCCGGCTCGTGGTTGCGACGGCTGAGCGCGCTCATCTGACAGAAGGCGCCCATCAGCAACGGGGTTATGCCCGCCTCGGCGCCGCCGGCGATCATCGCCACGGCGTCCCCTCTGCGGATCACCTCGGCGGCGTCCGCCAGAGCGTGGGCGCCGCTGGCGCACGCGGACACCACCGCGTAGTTGGGGCCGCCCGCCTGCATCTCGATGGCGATCAGGCCGGCCGCCATGTCGGTGATCATCATCGGCGCCATGAAGGGGCTGATGCGGCTCACCCCGCGCTCCATCAGCACCGCGTGGCTGCGCTCGATCTCCTCCATGCCACCGGCCGCCGAGCTCACCACCACGCCCACCGCGTCGGGATCCATCGCCGCGGGCCGGAGACCGGACCCCTCGACCGCCAGGCGAGCCGCGGCCAGGCCAAGCTGGCAGTAGCGGGCCGCGTGCCGGGCGGTCTTGCGGTCCATGTACTGCTCGGGGTCGAAGTCAGGGATCTCCCCGGCGATCCGGGTGGGGTATGAGGACGCGTCGAAGCCCGCAATCGCGCGCACCCCCGACCTTCCGCGGACCAGCGCCTCCCACACGGCCTCGACTCCGGTGCCGAGGGGGGTGACCATCCCGATTCCCGTGACAGCCACCCGCACACCCACCCTGCCGCTCACTCTAGCTGCAAGCTTACGGACAAAGTGTTCCTATTGCATCGGCCTCTCAGGATGAGTCGGCTGCCTCAAGCTCGGACACAATGTCCGAAATCAGGTCGGCCGTCCCGAGGCGAGCGCCGCGCGTGCCAGGGTGCGCAGATCGGCCTCCGGGTCGAGCAGGGCTGACCGGTCGACCGCCACTCCCGACTCGATCAGGCGCCGGGCGGCGGCGAGGTCGGGATACCGGTTGACCGCCAGGCACGCCGTCACCCGAGCGCCTGACAGGTAGAGCACTGAGAAGCTGCCACTGTCCGGGCGGCCCAGCAGCACCCGCTGGTGGCGGGGCCCGGCAAACCCCACCTGCTGGATCATGCGGTCGTACTGCTCGGACCAGAAGTAAGGGGTGGGGTGGTAGCCGAGGCCGCTGCCGAGGATCGCCTCCGCCAGGTGCGCCCCCTGGCGTTGAGCGTTGTCCCAGTGCTCGAGCCGGATC